>NZ_WPCD01000005.1:0-62075 GCF_009741955.1 Halogeometricum sp. CBA1124
ACATCTCCTGCGACGGCTACGACCTCCCCATCTTCGCGTACCACGACGACTACACCGACATCGAGACGAACGTCTCCTTCGGCGAGGAGCAGTTGGACAACTTCGTCGTCCGACTGGCTCAACGGTCGGGCCGGCACATCAGCGTCGGCGACCCCGTCGTCGGGACGACGCTCCCGGACGGGTCGCGGGCCGAACTCGCCCTCGGCGAGGAGGTGACGCCCCACGGGTCGGCGTTCACCATCCGGATGTACGCCGACGACCCGTTCACGCCCGTGGACCTCGTGGAGTACGGGACGTTCTCCATCGAGCAGATGGCGTACCTGTGGCTCTGCATCGAACACAACAAGAGCCTCATCTTCGCGGGCGGGACGGCGTCGGGCAAGACCACCTCGATGAACGCGGTGTCGATGTTCGTGCCGCCGCGGTCGAAGGTGCTCACCATCGAAGACACCCGCGAACTCTCGCTGCACCACGACAACTGGCTCTCCTCGGTCACGCGGAGTCGGATGCACGAGGGGACGGACATCGACATGTACGACCTCCTGCGCTCCGCGCTCCGACACCGCCCCGAGTTCATCGTCGTCGGCGAGGTGCGCGGCGAGGAGGCCGTGACGCTGTTTCAGGCGATGAACACGGGTCACACGACGTTCTCGACGATGCACGCCGACAGCATCGAGACGGTCATCAACCGTCTGGAGAACGAACCCATCAACGTCCCCCGCGCGATGGTGCAGTCGCTGGACCTGCTCTGCGTCCAGACGCTCACTCGGTCGGGCGGCGAACGGGTCCGACGCTCCCGCTCCATCGGCGAAATCGGCGGCATCGACCAGCGGACCGGCGAACTCGACTACTCGCGGGCGTTCTCGTGGGACGCGGAGACGGACACGTTCGAACAGCGTAACTCGTCGCTGCTGGCGGAGATTCAGGGCGAACGCGGGTGGACGCGCGCGGAACTCAACCGGGAGGTGCGACGGCGCGAGCGGTTCCTCTGGTACCTGCTCGAACTCGACATCTCCGACTACCGGCAGTTCACCGCCCTCGTCAACGAGTACTACGCCGACCCGGACCGCGTGATGGACCGTCTCGCGGCCGACGCCGACGCGGCGGCACCGCCCGAACACGAGGAACGGGACGGCCTGACCGTCGGCGCGGGCCCCGGAGCGCAGGCCGCCGACCGCGCGGCGTCCGAGGCGTCGGCAGACGACCCCGCGGCGACGGACCTGCCGTCCGACGAGGGCACCGACGACGGGCCGGCGAGGTAACATGGTCGTCGGCTTCCTCCCCCTCGGACTCGCCCTCGCGCTCTGTCTCCCGGTGGTGCTGTCGCCGGTGAGTCGCCACGCTGACCTGCTCGTCACCCGCGTCTCGCTCCCGTTGTTCGGGCGGTACGTGACGACCGGGTCGCGGCGGCGGCGGCAGGAGTCCTCGCTCCGGGCGGCGTTCGTCGGCGTGAGTCACCGCGTGTACGCCTCGAAGACGCTCCTGATGGCCGCCGTGTTCGGCGTCGCGGGGAGCGTCTTCGGCGTCTACCTCGCCGCAGTCGTCGTCCAGACGTTCGCCATCTCGGCGGCGGCGCTCCGAGAACTGCTGCCGGGTCCGCTCGGGTTCGTCGCGAACGTCGCGGCGATGCCCGCCCTGACGGTGTTCGAACTGTTCGGGCTCCTCCTCGTCTCCGGGGCCACAGTCGGCGCGGCGTCGGCCGTCGGGACGTACCTCGTTCGCTGGAAGTACCTCGACCAACGGGCGCGCGCCCGTCGCATCCAGATAGACGCGACGCTCCCGCAGACCATCGCCTTCGTCTACGCGCTCTCCCGGTCGGGGATGCCGTTCCAGAAGGTGCTGGCGACGCTGACGGAGAACCAGCACGTGTACGGCGAGGCGGCCCGCGAGTTCGGCGTCGCCGTCCGCGACGTGCGAGGGTTCGGGACGGACCTGCCGACCGCGCTCCAGCGGATGGGCGAACGGACGCCGAGTCAGCGACTCGACGACTTCACCGAGAACCTCACGAGCGTCCTCGCCAGCGGGCAGAGCCTCTCGACGTTCCTCCGCGAGCAGTACGACCGGTTCCAGACCGAGTCCGAGGCCCAGCAGCGACAGTACCTCGAACTGCTGGCGACGTTCGCCGAGGTGTACGTCACCGTCCTCGTCGCCGGGCCGCTCTTTTTCATCACCATCCTCGTCGTCGTCGGGTTGGTCATCCAGGACACGCTTCCCCTCCTCCGACTCGTGACGTACGTCGCCATTCCGCTGGCGAGCGTCGGGTTCGTCGTCTACGTGGACAGCGTCACCGAGTCGCTCCGGGGGCCGGGGCGCTCCGGGTCCGCGGCCGACGCCACCGACGCGTCGGCGGCGGCCGACGCCGCGACGACGGCGGCGGACCTCGACGCCGACGCCGGGGTGGTCAGCGCGGACGGCGGCGTCGTCGCGGACGACCCCTGGCGGGCGAACCGGGAGCGACTGGCCGTCTACGACCGCGTCTCGTCGGCGACTCGGGTGCTCGCCCGACCGGGACGGAGCATGCTCGAGAACCCGCTCTACACGCTGGGCGTGACCGTTCCACTCGGTCTCGTCTGGCTCGTCGCGACGCTGGACGGCGGGGCGGCGGTCGAGGCGCTCCGCGCCGCTCTGCTCCCGGGCGCGAGGGTGACTGGACGGAGTTCGCCGCCGTCGTCGACGGCGCCGTGGTCGAACTGACGTTGCTCGTCGCGTTCGGCGTCACCGTCGCGTACGAGGTTCGGAAGCGCCGACTGAAGGCGATACAGCGCGAGATGCCCGACTTCCTCGACCGGATGGCGAGCGTCAACGAGGCGGGCGTCACCGTCGTACAGAGCCTCGAACGACTCGCGCGCAGCGACCTCGGACCCATCAGCGAGGAACTCCGGCGGACGTGGCGCGACGTGCAGTGGGGCGCCTCGCTCCGAGAGGCGCTCCACGGGTTCGAGCGACGGGCGCAGGCGCCGATGGTCTCCCGAGCGGTGACGCTCGTGACGAACGCCGTCGCCGCCAGCGGCGACATCTCGCCCGTCCTCCGCATCGCCGCGAACGAGGCCCAGGACAGCCGTCGGCTGGTCCGCGAGCGCAGACAGGAGATGCTGACGTACCTCGTCGTCATCTACATCTCCTTCGTCGTCTTCCTCGGCATCGTCGTCGCCCTGACGCTCGCGTTCATCCCGGCCGTCGAGGCGGCGAGTCAGTCCTCGGCCATCGGGAGCGGCGAGGTGCGCGGCGTCTCGACGGGCGTGTTCTCCGGGCTCAGCACCGTCGACACCGCCGCCTACGAACTGCTGTTCTTCCACACCGCCTCGATTCAGGCGGTCTGTTCGGGTCTCGTCGCCGGGCAACTCGGCGAGGGTCGGGTGTTCGACGGACTGAAACACGCCGTCGTCCTCCTCGCCGCCTCGTACGCGCTGTTCGCGTTTCTCTGAGCGCGCGCCCCGGTCGCTCGGCCCCGTCGCGCCGGCTCGATTCGTGGCGGCTTTGTAGGCGGCCCGTCTTCGTGGCGCATGGCCCGCGACGACCGGCCGCCACTCGACGACGCGGAGACGCCCCGCGCGACGTACGACCGCATCGCCGAACACTTCTCGTCGACGCGGGAGTATCCGTGGCCCGAAGTCGAGTCGTTCCTCGACGACTACGCCGCGGCGGCGAGCGAGGCGGCCAGTGCGGACGCGGGGGAACCGGCGCGGGGACTCGACGTCGGGTGTGGCAACGGCCGGCACGCCGAGGCGATGGCCGACCACGTCCCCCGCGTCGTCGGCCTCGACGCGAGTCGCGGACTCCTCGAACAGGCCCGCGAACGGTCTGCCGAACGCGGGTTCGACGCGGCGTTGGTGCAGGGGGACGCGTCGTCGCTCCCCCTGTGCGACGACAGCGTCGCCGTCGCCGTCTACGTGGCGACGCTACACCACCTCCGCCCTCGGACGGCGCGCGTGGCGAGCCTGTCCGAACTCGCGCGCGTCCTCGCGCCGGGCGGCCGCGCACTCGTCAGCGCGTGGTCCGTCGAACACGACCGGTTCGACGCCGACGAGGGGTTCGACACCACCGTCGACTGGACGCTCCCCGGCGGCGAACGCGTCCCGCGCTACTACCACATCTACGACACCGACGAGTTCGCCGCCGACCTCGAGGCGTCGGCGCTCTCCGTCGTCGAGTCGTTCGTCTCCAGCGGCAACTGCTACGCCGTCGTCGGCCCGGCCGACGAGACGGCGGCGGGCGACGCGTCGTAGCTCGCTGCCCGAACCGTGTTGCGTGTTACCACGAGACGGCTGGTCGGTTCCGCCGCACTCGGGCTTTGCGTTTATGAATGCGCGGCGGTAACAGACGGGCAAGATGACTGAGATCGGCGACGCGGAGGAGTACGAAGTCGTAGTCGTGGGCGGCGGTCCGGCCGGCCTGCAGACGGCGCTCTACACGGCCCGACTGGGTCACGACACGGCGGTCGTCGACCGCGGCGGCGGCCGCGCGGCGATGATGGTGGACACGCACAACGTCATCGGCGTCACCGAGGACGTCTCCGGCAACGAGTTCCTCCGGACCGCACAGGAGCAGGTGGAGGAGTACGGTGCGGACGTCCACCGTGACCTCGTGACGGAGGCGACCCGTCTGGACGACGGCCGGTTCCACCTCGTCGGCAACGACGGCGAGTTCGTCGCCGACCGGGTCGTGTTCGGCGTTGGCTTCAACGACGAACGGCCGAAGCCGCCGCTTCCGCGGACGGGCAAGGGCCTGCACTACTGCCTGCACTGCGACGCCTACATGTTCATCGACCGGCCGGTGTTCGTGATGGGTACCGGCGAGGCCGCCGCCCACGTGGCGATGATCATGCTCAACTTCACCGACGACGTGGACGTCCTCCTCCGCGGCGAGCAACGCGAGTGGAGCGACGAGACGGACGAGCGACTCCGCGCACACCCCGTCGACGTGGTCGAAGAGGAGATTACGGGCATGCGGAAGTCCGACGACGGGTGGCTGGAGGCGTTCGAGTTCGACGACGGCACCGTCCGCAACTACCGCGGCGGCTTCCCGATGTACGGGTCGAACTACAACACCAACCTCGCCGAGCAACTCGGCTGCGAAATCAACGACGACGGTACCGTCGCCGTCGCCGAGGACGGCGAGACGAGCGTCGAGGGCGTCTACGCCGTCGGCGACATCACGCCCGGTCACAACCAGATTCCCGTCGCCATGGGGAAGGGCGCGCAGGCGGGCATCGCCATCCACTACGAACTGCGCGAGTTCCCGCGGAGTCTGGAGGAGGTGCGCGAGAACGGCCCCGTCGGCGCGGACGAGGTGCCCGGACTGGCGCCCGCATCCGCGCCGCCGCCGAGGAGTTCGAGGAGGCGCGCGCGCCGCCCATCGAGTCGGCGTCGCCCGAAGCCGAACCGACGGCCGACGACGACTGACCTCGCGGGTCCAAAGAGTAACACCCTTATTCCGGCGTCGAAAAGAGAGGAGTGAACGTCGTTCGACTCCGTCTTCGGCGGGGTGAGCGCCGATGTCTCCATCGAACGAAGCGAGGTGGTGGCTCGGCGCGCGAGTGAACGACGTGAACGACGCGCGCCGGTGTCGAAGCGGACGGAATCCGCTGATGCTCGGTGCGAACGAAGTGAGCGCCGGTGGTCTAGTGGCAGGACCTGAGCCTTCCAAGCTCATGGCCCGGGTTCAAATCCCGGCCGGCGCATTCCCTTCTATGATGAACCGGAGTCACAACTTTTTGCCAGACGGCGGCGGTGTCGGGGCTCCGATTCGGGAACCGGCGGTGTGATTTCATCATAGGTTATGATGGGGGTTCGTCCTGTCGTGCGATCGGCGTAGATCTCTATTCACGGAAAGCGACAATAAGTGCTCTTCTCCGGTCGAATATCTCCCGGTGATTCGAGTGACTCACGAGCGAAAGCGACGATCTGCTGTATATCGGGCCGCAGTCTGGCGACCCAGATCCTACGACGCTCGTCGCGATCAGAAGTCGAGCATCTTATGATCGAAGTCCGCGCGCATTCGTAGCTCCTCGCCCATTAGATACAACTTCTCCTCATGGCGACAGAACTGTTCTAGCGCGTAGAATATCCCGCTTTGATAGTTATTTGCTCGTTCGATTTTTAATACGGTGAGTGCGCTTTGAAGTTCCTGATACTCAGAATTAGCCTCGCTAACTAACTCTCGGGTCGATTGTGTTTGGTACTTCTCTCGTAAGTTCCTCTCCTCAATTGGGGACAATACTCTCTCCATCACTTCTCACCTGATTCGAGGATTCCCGTGTAGCGAGGCGTACCAAACGGTTCTTGGATCAACCATCCAATACCATCGCAGGTCTCGCAACGATACTTCTCGTGGAGGACCTCTGATGGACTTTCTTGCATGAAGCCATCTTGGACAACTAGGAAACCGTAGTCTTTGCAACTCTTGCATCTCATATTGTATCTTCTATCGAAGTCGATTTTACGTGGGACTCACCACGCTCCGTTTCGATGTTGTCTCTGACATCCGGCGGAGGGCCGCTCGGCAGGGGGATCACTTTCCCACTACTGGGGGTTGATCAGTCGATGTAGTAGGCTGGAATCGCGACGACGACTTCACGGAGATTCACTCCGTTGTGGAGAACGCATCGATAGAAGCCGCCCTCTTTTCTGAGCAAGCCATCTGCAGGACTGAACTCGTACTCCCACCAGCTGTCGTGTTCGAGTTCGTAGGTGGTCGCGGTTGTAAGGTCGATATAGCCCGACCCCTGCGTCACCCAGAGTAGGTCGGCACCTCGTCCTTTGTCATGGTGGAACAAGTCCGAATGGTAGCTGACACAGTGGTCGTTGATGACCATCGATGACGAGTCGAAGGTGTCACTTCTCACTTCCACCACCTCGCTTCGAGTTCGTGTGTGGAGAACACACCTCGACAGCCATCCTTACAGACGTAGCTGTTAGGAGGGAGACTATCCGATGACTCATACACAGGTGTCTCACCGCAGTACGGGCAGTCGATTCCAGTGACATTCACTCTGAACCACCCGTGCTCTCTTCGAGAATCGTGTTCAGTCCTTCTTCTATTGACGTAGCTTCGAATCCGCCAGCTTCGGAGGCGTCGAACGCCTCCGCCACGTAGAGCGGCAGAGACCCGAGTGTACTCGGCCCGAACGGATCGAATTCATAATCGAACTGGAATCGTTCGTCGTCAATACGAACCGATCCGATTGAGCGATACTCTGCGTAGCGACTGGACTCTGATCCGAGAGCCGCTTCGCGACCGTGTGCGGTCACTAAGAGATAGCGACTCCTCAACATTTCCGCATTCACTCTGAGGAGCTGTGCTCCCTCTGCTATCATCTGTTCGGCAAGTTCACTGAGTTTTGGTATTTCTTCGTCCATTTGTGGAGGGTCGTTTGGTCAGCGGAGACCGGCCCGCTCCCCGTTTCGGCTCTGGCCAAAGAGCCCGTAGGCGGAGGATGCTCGTCAGGAGGCTTTACGTCCGTAGACGCAGGCTACCCCGACAGGGGGAGTGGTATTGGGCTATCCGACTATCTCACAGTACCCCCGGGCACACGCGACTGCTTCTTTGAGCGTGGTTTTAGCAATCGGAACCACACCTAATTTCAGCAGAGTTTTTTGAGCGGGCTCAGGTCTCCACTCTCGGATAGTCTCTTCCGTTATTCCATCCTCACGCACGTCCATAACCGCCATCTTGACATCGTGTCCCTGCAGAAGGAAGGGGACGACGTAGTGCGCAGAGGTGAGGGAGGGCGCAACCCCAACTACCGTCTTTCGAGCGGGTTCTGTCTCCTCCTCGGTCGTTACGACGGCAAGGAGTGAAGGATATTCCTTGAAGTCGATCACGGAGTACGTCCATCCGTCAAACTCGTGGGCGAGACTGGAGAGCTGTTCGTCGAGTTCCTCGACGTTGGCGTGTTTAATGCTGTCAGCGATTCCGTCCATCTCTTCGATTGCGGTGATTATCATGGTGGGCTGTCTTGTCAGCGGGGACCACCGCTGAGTCGTTTCGACGCTTGCCAGAGCGTCCAAGGCGCGTTTTCGCGCTCGTCAGGGGACTTTACACTTGTCGTGTTGGCTATCCCGACGACAGATGTTGTGCTGGGCGGAGGTACCAGCAGACTCACTCCTACAGGAGGTCGTAGTCGCTGTCTCTCTCTTTGCTTGTCTTGCTTAGCTTGTCGATGAGTTCGGCGACACGCGTCGGCTGGTTGTATTGGAGTCCATCCTTTCGGCGGCGCTGAATGGAAAGGATGACTTCCGCTAGGTCGTTCCGGCACTGGTGAAGCGCCGCCGCCTCATCGGGGTAGACAGTATCCACCTCATCACAGAGCATCCCTTTTGCAGTGCCAAGAGCGGCCACGCTGAGGGACACCAGATATTCGATGTCGTTCAGGTACTCTTCGAACTCTTCGTCGGTCATCGGCGAGTTGATGTCGTCTTTCATCGTTGGAGGGCCAATTTGTTCAGCGGGGACCTACCCGCTTCCCGTTTCGACGTGGGCCGATTCACGTCCGTAGGCGGAGAGCCGCTCATCAGGAGGTTTCGCGTCCAAAGACACAGGCTACCTCGACGGGGGAGGTTATCGTAGGTCAGAGGTAAACGGTGACCGTCTTGAGCGACCCCGTATGGATTTCCTCTACTACAGACTCAACCGTGAGCGCAGAGTGACGAGCGAGAACTCTCGTCCATTCCTCGACTGCGTATTCGTCGTCAGGATCCGTTGCAAACCGAATGTGGTCCTTCCCGAAGTCAAGACCTGCATGGGCCGTCAGATGACCTATTACGGCCTTGAGCAGATTTGCCCGGGCGTCTCTACTCTCCAACTTGGCGTACTCTTGCCTGAACTTCTTGGCGTATTCCTGACGCGAGGTGAGGGAATTCGGCCCTAATCTCAACTCGGGAGGGAGCGTTGAGCCTTCAGAGACTGGGACGTAGTTTTCGTAGCTCATCTTACTCATCCTCTGACCGAATCAGCGCGCTGTTGCAAACCATCCGAACGTAGTCGATAGCGGCGTCCAGTCCCGACAACGGCGGTTTATCGTACTCTCTGTTTTCGCACGACATCCACGCGATGTGATGGGTGGGTTTGTATTCTCCATCGACTCTCCTCCCGGAGAATCCGATGACCTCGTAACGGGAATCTGACTCGGCTCGGATGGTGATACGATGGACCAGCCCTGTATCTGGTCCTTCTCTCAACGATTCATCTGTCAGTCCGACGGCTGGAAGGCCGGTCACTTCCGACCATTCGGTCGGGAGCGCCTTCCAGTCGTCAAGGTCTCGAACGACCTTGGAAATCGCCTCCTGCATCTCGCGGTGGATTTTATCTGTTTCTGTCATGCCTGTTATCGAAGCCCGAGATATGGGTCACCATTTTATTGATTACTTTACCACATTTGCTGACTTCTGTATTTCTATCTGAAGGGGTTGGATGATATATAGGTTCCTATTTTCTCGCAGATAGGTCACCGTCACCACCGCTATCACACCAAAAGTGGTAAGCACATCAGCGATAACGACACAAGTATGAGTGATTCAAACCAGACACTTCGGGATCGCGTTTGGAATGATGTATTAATAACAGTTAGCAAGCAAGGGTCGTTCAAAATGGGTGATCTTGGGTTTTCCGAGAGTCAGCGGCATACCGTTCGAAGGGTGCTCAAAGCTATGGAGGAGCAAGACTGGCTTCATCGAGAGAACAATCGCATGAAGACGTGGCATCCGGGAGATACTGCAAAGGAGTACGTTAAATTCAGCGAGAGAGTGAGACTCGAAATGCAGTTGGAGGAAATGGAATCCGAGTCGTAGCCGAGAAGGAACTCACAGAGACCGCGACTATCTATAGTTAGATTTTTATCATTCCCAGAGTACGACACGTCTATGTATCTCTTCGATAGCCTGCAGAAGTGTGAGGGCCGCTACTTTCTGGATGATTGGCTATGACGACTCAGCAAATCATCGCCAAAGACATCGAAAAGTGGGATTCACTCGATGACATCGCTACCTCACTTGAGAAGCGCGGGCTCAAACGGCACCCGGATCTCGGCGACGATGGGCGCATCGTACTTGAACTCGCCGACGGGGAATTCATCGAACTGGTTGAGGCGGGCGCAGGCAAGATCGCGACCGACTACAAACCCGGGAGCGTAACCCGACACACCAATCTCGTATCAACAGACGATTACGAGACGTTCACGTTCATCACTCGGCAACGGGACTGGAACGCGCACGGACGTATCAAGTACCAGCAGTTCTCTTTCGACAAGGAACAGTTCCGAAGCGAAACGGGTGAGAAGAACACTGTCCTGCAGAAGCTCAACGAGATTGAGTACGGCAAGTCGGCGGCGGTGATGGACGACCTCTACGACACCCGACAAATCGTCAAGGAGTTTTACGAGCAGTTTGAGTCCCTACGGACCGACTTTGTGAAAGAAGTTAGCGGAATTCCTGATGACCGGAGTGACGCCAAAGAGCGGTACGTGCAGGTTCTGCTCGACCGGATGATATTCCTCTACTTCATTCAGGAGAAGAACCTGCTTGACTACGACGCCAAGTACCTCCACGACCACCACGAGCGCGTCGTTAACGAGGGTGGTGATGTGTACGATGATTTCTACGACCCGCTGTTCTTCGATATGCTAGCGAAGGGTAAGAATGACCCCGAGTTCGGTAAGCTTCCGTACCTGAACGGTGGTCTGTTTTCGAAGAACCCCATCGAAAAGGAGTTCGAGGAGGCGAAGCTGGGCGCAGACGCCGAGAAGACAAATGCACTGTTCGGACGGATTCTCGACTTCCTCTCAGACTGGAACTGGAACGTAGACGAACGCCTTGACATCGTTGACCCGAAAAACCTCTCTCCGGCGGTATTGGGTCACATCTTTGAACAAACGGTTAACCAGAAAGAGATGGGCGCGTACTACACGCCCGAAGAGGTGACGGGGTTCATGGCGCGGCGAGCAATCCACCCATATCTGTTGGATCAGCTGAACGACGCGGAGGGGACAAACTACGAATCTATCGACGAGATATTTTCTCTGGAGGCGGCTAGTTCAGTAGGTGGTGAAAGTGCGACAGTCGCTGATGGAGGGGAATTGGCACACGAGATTGATACCGGAGCCATCGAGCAGAGTCATGTAGAGACACTATACTTTGAGATTCTGAGACAGACACATGTTCTTGACCCAGCAGTCGGGAGTGGTGCTTTCCTGCTAGCGGCACAAGGAGTATTGCTTGACGTGTATCTACAGTGTATTGAATATTTCATCTCGAAGGAAAGAGATGAGCCATGGGAACTGACGAGTCGGATAAGAGATGAGATCGATACGATTCAAGATTCAAACGGGAGCGAGACACTCTATGCCAAACGCCAAACCATTCTAAACAACCTCTACGGCGTGGACATCGATGATGGCGCAGTAGAGATTTGTAAGCTACGACTATGGTTGTCGATGGTTGCTGACATCGAGGATGAGCCGCGAGAAGTCCAGCCTTACCGAATATTGATTTCAACATTCGGTCGGGGGATTCTCTTATTGGATTCGATAGCACAGAGGTAGTTGTAGATGGACAGCAACTTCTCATCGCTGAGCTTCTGAAAGAAGATCTGAAAGAATATAGGGACAATATTCGTAAGTACAAGTCCAACGAAACAGACGTATCAAAAGTTCGCGGCGATCTAAATACTCTTCATGATGAAATGCAAGCACGACTCGATGATTGGTTCGCCGGACTACCAGATGTGTCCGTCGAGGATGATATATCGGGACCGGCCGAGTTGGAATCTATCATTTCCTCATCACACGATAATATCAAACTCAAGCTAAAGTTTGCTGGCCCAATTGACGATGATCTCGATGAGCGACTTAATAATTTAGGCTTTCGCACGTGGAAGAAGTCTGCGAATTTAGAAATGGGCAACAACGATGTTTTAGCAAGGAGACACGAGCAGATTTTTGACGTCGTTCCTGAGCAAAAACTCACTCGCTCATTTGTAGAGAGAGGTCTTGTCAAGGAAGATATTGAACAACTTAACCCCTTCCACTGGGTGATGGAGTTCCCGAGCGCGTACGTTGACGTGGAAGATGATGGATCAATCACGCATCGGAGTGATCCCGGCTTTGATGTCGTGTTGGAGAACCCACCATACGTCCGAGTGCAAACGATGGGCTCTCTTAAGAAAGACATATACAAAGATCGACACGAAACGATTACTGGAAAGTGCGACCTGTATATTCCATTTATTGAGCGTTCCTTTGAGTTGCTTTCCGAGAGGGGACGTACCGGCATCATCACCTCTAATCTGTTTATGAAGACTGAGTATGGGGAATTGCTTCGTCAGCACTTACCGGAGAATTATGGACTGGAGCAAATATTTGACTTCACCGCATACTCCGTGTTTGATGATGTGACAATTTATAGTACAATACTCTTCGGAAGCCGAGATGTTGGCATTCCAATTGACTGCGTTTCGATTCGGTCTGAAGAGGCTGTGCAGGAGGTCAAGTCTACGGCATTTGATTGGGATCACTCTGAAGATATTATTGAGTTCACGCTTACGGCGGATTCTCTTGATTCCGAGAGATGGCTACTTCTTTCCGAAGAAGAGCGAACGGCGTGGGAGAAGATACAGAAGCAAGGTGATGTAACGTTGGGTAATGAAAACTTCTTTACTGTAGGTACGCCGTTAAAAAACGGCTCAAAAAGTCGCTATTGCAAGCAGATATACTGGGAGAGTCAGGCAACAGATTCGAGATAGAGAATAATCGCATCAACGGGTCGGTGAAGTCTGGTATCTGGAGGCGAATTATTACTTCAGATGACATACGCCGATGGAATGTTTCTACGCCAAAAGAGGCGGCCTTCTTCCCGTATGACACATCGAATGGAGACTACGAGCTAATCAGCGAAGAGAAGTTCGAGTCAGAGTATGGGGACACGTACGAACTCTTAGTAGAGCATCAGGGCGACCTTCTCGATAGGAAAGACTCTCGAAGAACGTGGCGGCAACTCGGTCGGCCTTGGTACTCACTCTTTCGGACTGGAACTCCCGATTACTTTGAGAAGGACAAAATTGTAACCGATGTTGTGGTGAGCGACCCTCACTTCTGCATCGACACTAATGGGTACCTCTTCGAGAACGGGTTCATACTTGGGATAACTCCTCTTGAGACCGACCCATACTATCTGACTGGTCTGCTGAACACGGACGCGATATTTGCGTATCTAAAGCCCATCAGTCCGCCAAAGAACAGCGGATATATCGAACTATTCGTCGATCAATTGGAGCAAGTTCCTGTCCACCTCCCGGAAATCCGCGCCGATCTTTGTGCGGACATCGAGAACGTATTAGCAAAGCATGAAGAGAAGTTCAAACAGTTGCGTCAATCAATCCAGACAGATGGCGTGAATGAGGTAGTTGACTCTTCGGAGAAATCTGAGTTAATCACAGCGAATCTCATCCGAGAGATTTCAAAGAAGATTGTAGAGGAATACGATTCCCTCTCAAGTGAAGAAATTGAGCAACTTGAACAGCTCAATAACGTTCTCGTTGGAGAATTATATGATCTCACAGAGGGAGAACTACGATCTCTATCCCAGATCTAGGTTTCGAGATGTCAGCATCATCTTCTGTCCTTTCTTAAGAGGATAAATCGCACAGGGACTTCGCTTCCACTCTCTGGAGTGTTATCAAAAAGACATCCATTTTGTAAATAATGAATAGTCACACACATTTATGGACGAACTTCTCATCCCGTAGTAGGAAGTTGGGCCGTACGGAACGGTGCTACCTACTGCTAATTGACTCCCATTACGCCCCAACAGAGCAGTCGTGCGTGAACGTCATCGGCTTTCACCAGCGTGTCTTGATACTCGGTTGATTCGCCAATCACCTCCTCAAGGAACTGCTCAACCTCGTCGAATAACTCTTCAACCGGCCACGCCATGAGGCGGTCGTATTCGGAGTGGTTGCGGAACCGCTCTCGAAGGAGTCGGTCCTCGTCCGTATTCTGAAGTTTAACGTCCGTAAGCCGATTTCGGAGCTGTTCAGCGCGCTGGCTAACTGTTTCAATCTCACCAATCGGCTCGCTCAAAGCTCCTGAAGAATTGTCGCGCAGATGCTGGAGATATTGGATAAGTGTCTCCTGTTCTTTCGAGAACGAGTCCCCTTGCTCGAATTCGCCTCTTTTTTGAGTTGTTCGAATCGACGAGAGTCGGTCGTTCAAGTGGTTCTCGATGGCTTCACGTTCGTCAAGCAACTCGCTCACGTCGCCTGAGAGTGGTTCACCATCGTCCTTTGGCGAAATCTTGAGCATCCGCACCGAGGGTTCTCTCACCTCGTTATCGCCGAACGGGAGATAATAAAATGCTCGTCGGGTGCGCCCGAGAGGTGCATCAGATCCGTCGTCAAACCACATATGCGCGAGAGCGAATACCCCGGGTCGCGGTCCACTTGCTGACCGGGAGACGTGAGTATAGTGAAACTCTCGGTTACCGGGTAGTTCGTCAAAGTATTCCTCTGCGTACTCGAAGTCGTCCATATCAAGGCCATAATCGATATTCAACTCTTGTTTGAGTAGATACCGCTCGAACGCCTCATCCTCGTTACTTCCGGCGTTGCGGAGAAGAGGGTTCGTGGAGGTGTCATCCAGTTCGTTGTAGTCGTCGACCTCACGAGATTTTCGCAGAGACTTCTCGATCTCCTCGACTTCTAGCTCCCCGATAGTCTTCTGAGTCTCGACGCCCGCCCGTTCGAGAATCTGGTCTTCGTTCGGGTCAAGGATGTTATTTTCCTTGCCGACGATGAGAGCGATGTCGTTAATTTTCGCCTGCAGACGCTTGAGAAGTTTGATGGCCGCCTCGATGTCGCCGTCGGGATAGAAGTTGTGGACGTGCTTGTCTGCCGTCGAACCGATGCGGTCGATGCGCCCGACGCGCTGAACGATGCGCATCGGATTCCACGGGAGGTCATAGTTCACGACTCGATGAATGTCCTGCAGATTCACCCCCTCACTCAGCGTGTCGGTTGCGACGACATAGGTGAGTTCGTTCTCCCCGGACTCCGAGAGTGTCTCCTGATACCCTGCCGCATCGGGTGCAAATCGCCGTACTATGTCCTGCTTATTGTCGTCACCACCCTTGACCACGGCGCTGTTGTCGCTCGTCAGCGGTGAGTTCTGGTTGTCGCGGAGCGTGCGGTAGACGTAATCGGCGGTCGCACGGTATTGGGTGAAGATGAGAACTTTCCCTTCGTTGTTCTGGAGAACCTTAGCGAGTTCGTCGATCTTCGGATCGCGGAACTCGCGGAGGCGGAACACCGCTTCGTAGAAGTCACGCGTGAATTCGTCGGCTTCACTCAGGTCACTCCGAGGATACAGGAGTGGGTTCTGCTCGTCCTCCGAAAGCTCCGGCAGTACGCCAGCGTGGTGGTCGTGGAGCCACTGACGGACTGTGACCGACTGGTCACTCACGTCGCCGCCATGCTTGGCCACGTCGCCTATGAACAGTTGGAGAAAGTACGCGAGGAGGGTGAGGTCCTCGCGGATGTATGTCTTGACCTCGGCCACCGTCGCATCTGCGAGTTCGTCTTGCTCAGTGGCGTCCCCACCATCTGCGCGGACTGCCTCAGTATCGAAGCCGAACTCTTCGAGTGTTTGCTCGATGTCCTCGGCGGTTTCCTCGTCCTCGACGAAATCTTCGAGCGTGACCGCCTCTTCACCGTCTTGTACCGCCCGCAACTTGTCGATCTTCTCTTCCTCAGGGAGACTCTCCAGTAGGCCGAGGAGCGTGCGCTCGCTTTCGTGGAGTGTCTGGACAGACTGGACGAATGCGTACGTTGACGACTCCAACCTCTTCAGCAGGTTGAGCTTGTAGAGTGCTTTGAGCGTACTGCCAGCCTGCGGGTTCTTGATAGTGATGTGGGGAAGGTGGAGCGCGTCCATCACGTCCGGCAGGTAATTGTAGATGGGTTGGTAGGCGTCCGGGAGTGAGTACTGCTCCTTGTGAACCTCGGGCGGTTTGAAACTCATTTCGAGGTCCTCGTCATCGAGGATTTTGTCCTTGACGTGCTTGCGCGTCCGCAGGACCATCACCTCGTTCAAAATGTTCGAAATTTCTTCGGACTTCTGTTGGAGTTGACTGGTGAGGTTCTGCTGTTCTTCGTCGCTGACTTCCTCCTTTCCAGCGGCGGTTTTCTTCCGTTCAGCAGACAACTCGATGTAGTCGCCGAACGCACCGAAGTTGTAGCCGGACTTGTTTCGAATCTCGTCCTCTCCTGTGAACAGACTGATGAGGTTCTTGAGGTCGGTCGCGGAATTGTTGATGGGCGTCGCAGTCAGCATAATCATCGTCTTTCCGCGAAGCAGACGCAGGTTGGCGTGGCGACGAGTCCCCTTATAATCATCCTCGTGGTCGGGTTGGGGTCGCCACTTCCCGTGATTGCGGAAGCGGTGGGCTTCGTCGATGAGGACAACCTCGAACTCATCGCGGAGATCCTGTACCTCCTCGTGTTCGAGGTTCTGGAACTTGCTGATGCTCATCACTTCGAGATGGGTACCGTCCACCTCCAGCCCGAAGTACGGCTTTCCCTCTTCGTCTGTGTCGTCCTGTAGGAGTGTCATCCACTGGTCGGTAAGATTCGCTGGGACGAGGAGGAGACAGCGGTCTCCCTGCTGACGGTAATCGTACAGCAACTCGCCTCCGATGAAGGACTTGCCGAGCCCGACCGAATCGGAGATGATACAGCCGTTGTACTGCGCGAGCTTCTCCCGGGCACTCTCGTACCCGATGGTTTGGAAGTAATATAGCGGACTATCACGCGTTCCAACGTTCCCTCCCAGTGTGTCGTAGGCGAGGAGCTTGTACAGTTCGAAAGGTTCGAGGTAGGTTCCCAGCTCTTCGCTCGTTTCGTCGTTTTCTTTCTCCTCTTGTTGGTCTTTCCAGTCCTGATAGCGTCCGCTGTTCTCGATGACCTTGACGACTTCTTCGCTGAACTCCTCGGCGTTTGCCCACTGGTTGTCGTACCAGCGTTCGAAGGCCTCTGCGTCGCCACGCTCTTGGCTGGTGAGATTGAGTTCGATGTTGTTTCGATGCCCTGTCTGAGAGAAGTTTGACGACCCCACTACAGTAGCTGTTGCACGCTTATCTTCGTCTCCCTCACGTGCGGCTGGATCGTCTGAAGCGGCTCGGAAGCTCGCCCCCTTTGCGTGGAAGTAGCCCTGCTCCGGGGCACGAACGCGGACGTCAACAAGTCCGTCTGCGATGAAATCACGAAGTCGGTCGAGACGGTCTAGTTGGGCGTTGTTCAGATTCGTGATGTCATTTTTTAGCTCGGTCTTGAACTTGTCTCGCAAGTTCTGCCCCTCTTCGATTTCGCCTGCTGTTCTCTGATCCGTCTGTCGTCCCATTAGAATTCGCAAGGGCGCGGACTCTAGTTCATCTGGGTCAGCCAGATTATCGAGATCGTCTTTGTACAGGTCGAACCCAGATAGGTAGAAGTAGCCAGTTGCGATACGAACCTCTTCGCACTCTCGAATAATCTTCCTGTAGACGTCTTCGAGTTTGGAGTCGGTGTTATCAACAAGCGGGTCGAGGGCGAGCATCTCTTGTCGGGTCACAGGAGGGATTGGACTGTTAATGTTTCTTAAAATTGAGTAGCGTCTCTCGGCCCGGTTCGGCTTGGCGTGTTGAGATTCATTCGAGAATAGCTAGCAAACTGGCAATCGTGTCACGGGGAACGTAACCCGGGATCAAAACTGGAAGAAGCCTTATAAATATCTCGTCCTGACTGAGAGTATGGTCTCCGAAACCGAACACTCCAACAACCAGTCACTAATGAACAACCTCCGCACCACTGTTGAGCTTGTTCTTGGGAGTGTTGAGACTCCGATCCCACACTTCGAACTAAGTGACCTCACCGTTTGCGACCACAATCAGGGAGTAATCGTGTTTCCTACTGCGTCTAACGGATTCATCGACGTCAGTCAACAGGCGGCTCTCACCGAAGCGGATATTCGCTGGGAGTTCGCGATGGATGATAAACTTCCGAACAACGAGGATCAAAATCGAATCATAGTGACTGGCGCTGGTGATAGTAATTGCAGTTCCAGTAAGGCCGAGACACCTCGTCCGGTTACCGATGAAGCTACGCTCAACAACCTTCTCTGTCGGCACTTCGCTGGTAGACACGAAATCCTGTTTTACACTGCCTATGACACACAAATAGAGTTTCAAAAAGAGATTGACCTTGCTTCTGAATCAATTGAGGTGATAGGAGAAGGTGAGGATTATGTGGTTATTGCAGGCAACGAACCCTTGAACGGGATTGTGAGAAAGTTCAGTACCGGCACATGGACAGACGAGACTACCTGCGCAATCACGAGATCTATTCAGCTCCTTCACAACGACCTCGCTGAACAAATCATCGACGAAGACGATCTCTGGAACGCTCACGACCCATTTGACGTGGCGATCGTATTCATGGAATAAGCAATCTACCCTGTTCAACCAGATGTAACTGGTAGTCGAATATCGATGTATTGTTTACAGTTGCGGGCCTGTTCTCTGAAGAACTTGAGTTGTAACTACTCGTGGTAGCTCAAGCTTGTCTGGTAGATACGTCTGAATTGTAAGATGACGGAGTTGTTGAGGATGCGTTGGAATGGGTCTCCGCCAACTGAACCCACGAAATTGCCCATATTGAATGCTCGCATCTTCGTTGGGCCTTCTCGTCACCAGCGTCTACTGCACGGTGGCCCGAGATTCTTCAGCTTGAAGTCCGACGCCGGGACATAGCGTTGCATCCAGTCCGCGAGTTGCTGAGTACGGTCGATGTCCGCGACGTTGTGGAGAACGAGCGACTCCCAATCCCCATCATAGTCCGCCGTAACTGCTTCGCTGGAGTCCTCATAGGGGTCGCAGTGGTCGCCGCCGATGAGCGCGTCGTACGCGCCGCACAGGTCCCCAATTTCGGTAGGACTGTCCTTGCTATCCACTGTCGTGTTCACACGCTTCTGGACGATAGGCA
Organism: Halogeometricum sp. CBA1124; assembly: GCF_009741955.1. Taxonomy (NCBI): domain Archaea; kingdom Methanobacteriati; phylum Methanobacteriota; class Halobacteria; order Halobacteriales; family Haloferacaceae; genus Halogeometricum; species Halogeometricum sp. CBA1124. Next base: position 19,003 of record NZ_WPCD01000005.1, read on the forward strand.
TCAGGTCCGCGTAGGGAATGTCGTCGAACGGCCACGGCACCTCGTTGAACCCGCATCTGGTTCGCAAGAACGATAGGTCGAACCCACCCCGCCACGTCTCTCCGTTGAACGCGACCAACATCCGATTCTTGCCGCGAATGCGCTCATTAGCCTCATCGCGCAGTCGGGTCAGTAATTCCTCCTCACCGTCACAGACGTGGAGACTTATCGCATCAAGCCCGCTCTCCTCCCGCACGCGCTCTTCCAGCCGGTCAGAAACAGTTCGTCCGTTAGAATTCAGGAGTATGAGTGCTCCCAGCGGAAGCCGGAGACCAGCGACTGTAATCTCGTCGCGCATCAGGAGTCCTTGAGTCTCGATGTCGAACGCGATTGGTTCAAGCGGTTCCTTTGCCATGCTCGGGTGGACGAAACCCGGGAGAATAGGTGCTCCCTGTACAGCGGAAGTGATAGATTTTCAATATTTGGTTAACTCATTCGGTGGGCGGTGCGAACATCTGACCACACTAGGTTGAGTGGAAGTGAAACAAGGGGTAACCGGGAAATTAGAGTTCACTCCACGTCCTCTTCAAGCGCGGCACCCGCGTTTGCGTTGCCCCACACGTACTTGTCCACTTCCTAGTTGCCTGCATCACGTGGAACTCCTCTGCACTCACCTGATATTCTCGCTCGGGCCCACTCGCTATCTTCCTACATTCCCGAACCAGATTATCCAAGAAAAGTAGTCAGGACGACGTTCGCCCATCTACAATTCGGTCATCCACTCCTTGGTGAACACGAATACCGGAAAGGTCGTGTCGGGCTTTTTCGCAGTGGACTTCACGTCGGGATACGGTACGAATGCAACACGTCCGATACCGTTTGGCTCCGGCTTGTCGTACTTGAACGTACGTCTGAATGCTCCGGCCTGAAAGAGTGTTTCCAGTTTCACGTTCTCGCCGTACGTACCCACCTCAAAGGGGAGGAGACAACGACTGTCTGCGACATCGAAGTACTGGCCGCTTGCTTGGTACTCTCGACCGACTACGTAATCACGCCCGAGATCTTCCGCGACGTGCCAGCAGACGACCGCCATCATATGCTGGTGTGTCGAACTTCCAGTATTGTCCCACTCCGCGCTCTTAATCTCGTGTTCGAGACGCTCGATTTCTCGCCTCTGAGCCCGTCGCTTATCTATCTCGTAGCGGTACACATTCAGGAGTCCCTCTCGAACATACTCCTCGAATCGATTAACGAGAGATTCTGGACCACCAAGAGCCGGTCTGACGCCCTTGACACCGACTTCCTGCCAGTACTCCTCCAGTGAAGCCAGTCCCGTATCCATCGTTCTCCCACGCCACGACTCTCGGATGAGGTCTGATGAGACGTTTAGATGAAGCTTCGCCTGTTCACCCATTCGCCACGTTGCGGCCCGAGGACTCTCCCGTGCAAGCCAACCCATCGACTCCATCTCACGGAGGACGCGGCGGACAGTATATCGCTCCCCCTTCTCGAAGGGCAAGTCACTAATACGGAATTTGCCGGTCTTTCGTAACTGTTTCAGACTGGCATCCCATACATATCCTCTGCTCATGTGATATGGTCCCTCTGGACACGATAATACGGTAGAGGATAATGGGTGCTCCTATTTTCCACTGTGAGGGTAGTTGACCAAAAGTGGTGTACTGTTCATCGTGGGAGAGGGGACTGGGAGGCGTAATTCGCTCTTATTCCCCCTCAGATATGCGGAGGTAGAAACTTGATTTGCGTGGCAGGGAGCGGTAATGGGGTCTAGAAGGGGGCGTTCTGAATGAGGTGTGTCCCAGCGCGTTGCGGGCAACCCGGGCGACCATCTACGTGCGTGCGTGGACAGGTGTGTTCAGTGAGACGGCACCTCCCAGTCCACTTAGAGAAGTCCTACTCAGGGTAGCATCAGGACGGGTTGCGCCGCCTATCGGAGGCCCCGCTCACTCCCGGGTGCTTGACTAGAACTGATGAACTCTTTTCTTTTTCGAAAACTCAGAATCCACAAGAGTTCTATCGGCGGTTGGCCCCATCCTGTCGAAAGCCCGTGGAAATGAACAGGACGAGGAAGTGAGTGAAGACGGGCTATTGACAGATGGTATAGAACCGTGTAATCGGGCGGCTTGTGTGTGTCAGGCGTATGTTAATACCAATAGGGTTCCCCGACGTAGACGGTTACGTGATGGCGACGACAACCGAGCCAGTACGCTCGCTCGACAAACTGGACAAGCGTATCCTCCTCGCACTTGACGAAGACCTGCTCTCGGCCAAGGGCATCTGCGACGCATGGGCGTTACCCGAGTCCGATGAGGCGCGGGTCCGCTACCGTATCCGTGAACGTCTCGGTTGCGGTGACGATGCGCTCGTTTGTGTCTATAGGGCCGAGAAGCTCCCCGGTGGTATCAGCGACCGACACATCTACTCGCTCACGGACGCAGGCGCGGGGCTCGTAAAGAGTAATCGCGAAGAACTCACGACGCCGGAGAGCATCGACGAGCTTCGCGAGGACCTTGACCGTGTAGACGATACTGCACGAGCGGCGGGCGAGGACGCGGATGAAGCTATGGACGTTGCCACCGCCCAGCGTGAGCGCATCAACAAACTCCAAGCTGAGAAGTGTACCATCAACGACCGCTCGAAGGAGAACCGCTCACGCGTGCAAGACCTCGAACGCGAGGTGTTCGCGATTGACTGGGACGATTCTCTGAGCGAGCGTATCGGGGTCGTCGAGGAGGCCTCCATTAACCGGGCGAGCGACATCGAAGACCAGATTGAACGTCGCGAGCGGCAGTACCGGAGTGACTTCGCGAAGCGTTCCGACCTCCGTGACGTGCAGAGTACCGCCCAGCGCGCGTCGAACGTCTCCCAGAACGCGTCGGAGCGTATCAACGAACTCAAAGAAGCACTCGAAGCGGAGCGGGCACGCGTTAATGAACTTGAACGTAGGCTAGCCGCCATCGAACGGGCCTCGGACAAGCCCGGGGGCATCATGCGGTACTTCTACGACTAGGTTCTGAGGGATTTCTTTCTCCCGGGCTCCCGAAGACTAAGAGGTGGCACTGGGTACATACCTCGACCGCCGAGCAGAACGACCAGTCGGTTGCGGCCTGAACGAATCCACCTCTTTTCTACCCCACGTGTTGCGACCTCCGAAGGTTATATTTCACAGCCTACAGAGCGGTTCTGTGACTCCCTTTAGAGCATCCTGTTTCCGAGGCAGAATTGACCTACTCCCAGCGACTACACTGCCGAACGAAATCTAACAAAGTTGGTAGGTGCGGGGAGGGTGTTTTTGTTAGGTGATGGGGGAGAAGGAGAGAGACCGGAGACAAGTTTATATATTCGTTCATCTAATTCAGTAATAACGATACATCGATTCCCATGAAGCCCTCTATTTGCCGCCTCCGTTAGCCGAGAGTCTATCGTCGTAAACCGTAATTCGTACCTCCACACCGACAATCGGAGCCATTCTGCACCTAACAACTTTGTTAGTTTTGCGGGGGTATCGGAAGAGTCCCTCGAAAAGTGAGTAATATGGAGTTAGAGGCCCTGAATCGTTGTTCTGTCTCCGATTTGCGTCTGGCTGGACTAACAATTAGTTGTTGGGTCTGGATAGTGGTTCTCGGAGGTCATCTTCCCCCCTCGTGAAAGGTGGTGGTTGAGTATGCCCAGCAAGAAAAGCAGTCTGAACGGGGTGTGTCGTCCGGGCTCTTGTACAGGGGGCACTCTTTGCATAAGACGCATATCGGTTGATAGAGTCTACGGGATGGCCGGGGTCGGAATACGTATCGGATTAAGCAAACTCAGGCGACGTTGAGGACGTGTCGCCCCAGCCCCGGCGGTTCCTACCTCCATTAGGTACTCGTCCAAGCTCCCAACCGTGTGTTACCGCCTACTGGTGCAGTAAGTGCTACAAATTGTAGCAATATTGACGCCGCTCGCTAACAAGCTTGAGACAGGTGAGCGGAGAAGCCTGCAACAGAAGATCTACCATCTACTGGGTCGAACTCAATACGGTATGGTTGGTCGGAGTTGAGGCAGACCATCGCGGGATCGTCCGCCCTTCTCCGACTCCTTTCACCATTCAGCGGTTCCGGTTTCGCTCATGCTCAGGGTTTCCGAGGGGCTCCAATACCCCTGCCCACCTCGGACAAATCCACAGAAGCTGAGAGGGTTTGACATTCACGTAGTTTTGGAAGAACAGAGTTACCGCGTTGGAATCAGTTTCAGACGGGACGACGTGCGTTTCGCTCGGTTCCTGATGGCCGCCGCCTCTCCAAGTAAACGGTCAACCTCATCCTCTGTCTGTTCTATCGTCTCAGCTATCTCCTGCATCGTCATCTCCTCATGTTCGTACATCAGGTGGGCTCTGACCATCAAGAGCGCGTGGTCACGGCTCGCACCCCGGTCGTTCCCACGAACGTTGGTGTTGAAGAATGTATCCTCTAAAGCAGTCTCCGTGTCGGTCAGCCGTACCGATGCACCCTCTTCGTTCGTACCCTTGAGAGTTACCGTCTGTCGTGCACGGTCGATTTTGTCGTTTACGCGATACTTGTACGTCCACGCCGTGCTCTCGGCCACGTCAAGGGCGTCTGCGACGCCTCCGGCGACATCCCGTCGTGCCACAAGACGTACGCCCGCGCCTCCTTGTTACTTAGAAACGTCTCATCAGCAATCAGGTATGAGCTGTCCATACGAAAGTTAGGAAGAGCAGGTATTAAGGTTTTGCTACAATTTGTAGCAATCCAGTACACCGCGTCGCATCCGTACCAGCGACGTGATTTCCAGATGGCGACTCGTCCCACGCAATTCACTGTTGTGGTGGATGGTTGAACCGTCTACCGTTGAGAGTCTACTCCACGTCATCGTACTCCGCTTCCCAGCCCTGCTCGCATCTTCTACATGCACACGTGTGGCCAGTCTTCTCGCAAGGGTGGGTATAGGAGAGTTCTGACTGGGGGTGTGTCCCGGGTTGATGCTCGCGGCTCACGTCGGGCGCACTGTGCACGGGGAGTAGGCGCGTGGGTTTGATGAACGAGGATCAGGCGTTATAGGAACGCTCGCACGGGACATCAAACATCTGGAATACTAACAGTCCGAGAGTTATCGACATTATCCCAAGCGTCGCGACCGTCACAAGTCTGCCGGTCAGAAGACCGACCATCGACGCGATACTCAGAACGACCGTGAGGGTGGCCGTGACGACGATAAGTGCCCGGGTTGTCTCACTCGTCATCCCTTCGCCCCTCGCCGCCGCTGAACAACCAGTACAAGCTGATGAAGCCCACGACTACGGCCCCGACCAGCACAATAGGAGTCATCACCTCCGAGCGGACCCCGACGGAGAGGGCGACGAGCCCTCCGCACGTTGTCCCAACTGCCACGACCACATACAGTGTGTCGAGACTGCTGGTTTGGGGAGCAGGCATCAGAGTTCGTCGGCGTCCTGATTCTTCTTGATGAATTCATCTATCGGTGGTGTCTCAACCTCGCTGTCTTCCTCCATCTCCCGCATCCGCTCAGCGTGGCGGTAATAGTACGCGAGCGCCTCATGCACGTCTGCGAGTGAGATACCATACTCACTCGCGACCTCGGCGGGTTCCAGTCCTTCCCGGGCGTACGCCGCGTACACCTCTTGGACGGTCACATCCGTGCCGTCGGTGTGCGGTTGGCCGTTTCGTACGTTGGCGTCGGAGACGATGGTCATTCGTTATCCTCTGAGTCCCGTCCGAACTTCAGCACGTCTCGAAGGGCCTCCTTGGTCGCCGTATTGCCGTTTGCGATGTTGTCGATACCTCGGAGGACTCCCTCGGGGACGAGGAGCGCTTCACCATCATCGTCGGTACACGTCGAGCCCTCAAAAGAGCGCCGCGCGGTCAATCGTCAGCTGGGGCGACCCGGAGGTCGGAGAATGGTCTGAGTAAGAGGGTAGTCTACAGGTCCTATGCCTGCTGGATGTCTGTGATGACTTGCTGGCGGTCGTTCCGGTGGCAGGCCGCACGCTGTAAAAGTCCAAGCAGACGATGTGCGAACTGGGATTGAGGTCATAGTGAATGTTGTACCCTCGGTGCGGCCCCATCGTGATGACAACGCGCCACTGGTCGTCGATGGCATCTTCGATGTTGGTCGCAACTTCCAGTTCACCCGGACGAACGCAGTGTCTTCGATCTCTCAGATGTCGTCGAGATTGATGGGATCCGGTACGTCGAGCGTCCCGCTCTCCGTGGCGGGGATGGGCCCCAGCCGAACTAACGTCGCCCGGGCTGACTCGGCGTTGGATCGAGCACCCATTTTGCTCCTGTTGAACACTTGATGAACTACGCGTTGGACCACTACTTCCGCTCACACGGGCCCGGATAACCTGTATTGTTACCTCGAATCGGAGGTATTTGCGTTCTGGAGGCGCGCAAAGGTCCCTTCGACTCCCAGATATGGTCATATCGGGTGTGGTCAGCTTGATCAGTTCAAAATAGCTCCCACAAGTTGAACATCGGCCCGGCGATATGGTACCCTTCGTCGTCGCGCTCGATGATGTCAAGCCGTTCGAGTTCGGCCATCGTCTCCGGCGGAATCTCGTGCTCGTGTCGCGAGACGCGTTCACCCCGGGCGAGTCGAGCGTAGAACTCGTCGTACTTGTCTAAGTCCATACAGAGACAACGAGAAGCGAGTGCAACGGTGTTACCTCGAATCATAGTGAACGTCGCACACACTAGGTACCGCTCCGACGTTCGGATGTTCTGAATGCTCACTGTTTCAAGGGAGCGAGCGACGGTCAAACGCTCGCCAGCCCCCGAACGATACTGGAGGGCCCGATGCCCATGCCGCCGGGGAGAAGCGAACTCCCCGTGATGCGAACCAGCGCAGTTAATGGCGTTCCTCCGCGAGCAAGTCTACGAACAGACGACGATATTCGGGGTCTTCGATTTGATCCAGCGGTCCGATTGTAGACCACCACGTCTGCCCCGGGGTGAGTCCCACCGGAGGAGACCGGCGTGTGAGTTAGCCCGGACATCGAAGACGACTGCGAAGAGTAGCTTATCGCATCGGAGGGGAAATATTGAGTATCGTGTCCGTGATGACGAGATAGATGCTCCTGCAGATTGTGGCGATTGTTGCAAGCGCGTTTGCCGCTCTCTTCGCGTATCTCTCGTGGAGGGATTCTGTCCTCACAGATGCGTACAAACGTGAGGAACACTTGCGCAATCGACTTGCAGATCCGCCACTGGGTTTCGTCACCGACCATTACTTCATCCAAGTCTATCGAATCCGTTCTAAAGAGCGCGAAGGGTGGCTTTACGGTTTGAAGAAGTACTCTCCGATTGGAGTCGTTGAGGGCCAGACACAGGTCACTCTTTTGTTCAATTTCGGCGAGGGATTAGGGCGAACGATATTCGACCACGAGGGATACGCCGAGTATCTGGAGGACATCGGAATCACATATCTGCATTCAACGGATACGGGAGAAATTATCGGTGGAGAGGACTCATCATCCACGCTCACACTGATTATCGATTCCATAGATCCGATGGATGTCGAAGACATCCTGACCCAGTACCGAGTTGCTTTGACAGACTTCCACGACTCCGAAGGAGAAGGGCGTCAGGAGCAGGAAGCGGCTCGTGAGACGGAGTAGTCACCGTCGCTGAAAGTAGCTGTGGACTCAGCGGAGAATATCGAACTCGTCGAGATCGTCTCTGGACCGAGCTTTGTCCTGCACATCGGAGTGTACGTGGACGAGTTCGTTAATGAGGTTGTCGCCCTCGGAACCGTCGGGGAAATGGAGAAGTCGTTCTGCAACTGGGGATGTCACGGGCGATGCCCGCGAGCAGGCCGTCATCAACGTGGAAAGGTTCAGCGTCATCATCGACGACGAAATTGGGTATGAATATTCTCGCTCCTTAATTCGGCCCGAAAGAGAGTACGTTTCGTGAGCTATCTGGTGGATAAGTGGGGTCGAACGACGCGACGTAGCAGTCCACGCACAGCCAGTTCAACTGGCATCGCTGGGGCGGGTCAAGGAATTTAGTCATCCTGCAGTCGTCGCACGGACGCCAGACGGGTCATTCAAGCCTCATACTTCGACGGATGCTTCATCTGTATCCCGGGGAATCCATCGCTCGTCCGACTCGATGGCGCGGTACACGTGCTCGTTGTCGAGAATGCGTTTGATACGAGCGAGGTCGCACCCGGTAGCGTCTCGAATCTGACGATACGAGTGTTCGTCGTAGTCGCCGTGCCCGTAGCGTCGGTCAAGAACGTCGATGGCCGTGTCGAACTCGTCCCCGGTGACGAGCGCAGTCTTGTCGTCCGAGTACTTGGTGCCGTACTTCGGCGCACCGTGGTAGTAGCCAGCTTCGATCTTCTTCTTAATCGCCCGTGTGAGTCGCTCAGATTCTGCACCCTTGCCTTTGTCATCGGAGAGCGCGCTGAATACCTCCATCAGCATGTTGTCGGGCAGGGCGGGGTCTACGAATCCACGGTGGTACGTATGGAACTCCATACCCCACTTGTTGTTGATGTCTCCGAATACGTCGATGCGTTCCAGCGAATCCCGACCGAGGCGGGAGCCGTGGGCGACAACCAGCACGTCGAACTCGCCGTTCTCCGCGTCGGTCAGCATCTTCCGATACTTCTCCCGGGAGTCATCCCATCCAGACGAGTACGGCCCTTCGTTGTACACGTGGTCGAGTTCGAGCCTGTCGTGCCCCTCACAGTACTCCTTGATGTCATCGATTTGGTTCTGGATGGAGGTCTCACTGTTGCGGGAGAGTCGGACGTATCCACGAGCACGCTTCATCGTGCGCTCATCACCTCGAAGATTCCGTCTCGGTTTACTTCGAGTTCGGTGATGACATCCACGTCGTCCGAGAACGACCATAGCGTGTCGGATGACTCGATACCGGTTTCCATCTTCATCAGATTGCGCAGGTCAACGCGCGGATCTACCGTGATGGTGAGTGGCCAGCCCACGCCGTCGAGATTCTTCGTCCGCCAGTCCACGCCGCACCCCGGGCAGTAGTTCGGCTGGTCGTCGCCCGAGTATTCGTGGTCGCACTCGCCGCATCTCATTCGTTATCCCGAGCGACTACGCTCACGCGGAGGCTGTCGGCGCTGTTCACCTCCCAGCTCAGTTCAGCCCCGGAGAGACCCATCGCCTCGACGAGTGCCTTCGGAACGGTCGTTCGGTACTGGGTTACCTCCCGGGTAGACCCATCGTCGTTCTTGACCTCGTAGGAGGTCTCAGTAACGGTTGATTTTGGCATACCGTGATTAGTACTACACGTTGCACTACTATATGTGCTCCTAGGGGGTGTTTCGACTTTCGAGATACCCGAAACGGATATGTCCGGTTCGACCGGGTTTGCATATAGATGCGACATTAGTTTCGGCGGATGGACCCGACTGTGCGTCAGCTTAACGGGGGTGCCACTGTCAGAGCCAGAGAACCGATAACAGAGAGACTAACCAGTGTATGGTACGTGACTTAGACGAGATGTTCGGCCTGATGGATGAGTCGCGTCTGTTGTCGGTAGAGTGTAATTGTTTAATTTATAACAGATTTTGGCAGATTGGCAAGTAAATCTCAACAGGAGTATTTTGGCATAGTATATATACCGTCGGATTGCCAAACCAATTCGAGCTCGATTCTCTGAATTATATTTATATACTCCCATCGCATCAATTGGCATGAATGGACGAAACAGATCAGAGTTCGTTGGAAAGCCTCCTCGTTGATGAAAACGCCCTGAACGAGGAACTATTAACTGACATCCTAAGGGAGTATATACGAATCGGACAGCAGAGCGGTGAGATAATACCGAAATCCGAATTTCAGTCCCTCACGACAAAGGAAAAGACTGTTGTCGTTCTGCTAGCGCAACGGGCACTCGCACAACTCGACATGGCCGAGTCTGAATGGCTGAAGCCCTCAGAAATCAGCGATATTGGACGGATGAAAGACGGTACTGTTCGACCGATCCTCAAGAAGTTGAAGGGGGACCTGTTGGAAAATGAAGATGGGAAATATCGCGTCCCGAGCTACAGCTTTGAGGCCGCCCGGTCGCTCGTGAATGGAGCGCGCGATGAGTGAGAATGAGGCGTCCCTTCGGGACGAGATGGAAGCCCTCTCTGAGCAGGTTGAACAATTGACCAAGCGAGTTTCCGAAATAGAGCGACGAATCGATGGCAAGGAAGAACTCTCATACACAGGGAGTCTTCGGGCGTTTGTTGAATCGTTTGAACCGGAAAGCCACACTCAACGTGCGTTGGTTATCGCATACTACACCGAACAGTTCTCTGAACGTGAGAACTTCACTATCGACGATATTAAGGATGGGTACCGCGAATGTCGAGTGAAGCCACCCGCGAATATGAGCGACGTTCTGGCGGGCATGGGCGAAAATGATTGGCTCTTGCGCGATGGAAAGCAAAACGGAAAACAGCTCTGGCGTCTTACCTCAACCGCACAAAGTCTAGTGCGGGAACGAACTACAGATGGCACTCAAGGATAAAATACGGGAGCAGTTAGTTCCGAAAGAGGAGACAATCCTCGAATCAAACCTCAGTCGTGTTGAGGCTCTTCTCCAAATCCACCAAGACGGAACTATCCACATAGCAGATGAGTACCGGGACGCGAATGCCGAAGTTCGTATGCTAATCTACCTTATCGGCCAACGGTTTGCGTTGGAAGGGGGATTAACTGAGACGGACACTGTCGAAACAGATTTTTTTTTATAACCTGTTTGACCGAAGCGATCGGACGGTTCGTAACGACCTGCAGAAACTCCGCAAAGCGGGACTGGCTACAAAAGAGGGACAAAGTAAACACCGTATCGTCGTGGAGAATCTCCCGACCGCGTTGGACACCATCGAGAATTCGTCTGTGAGCGGCGACTAATCAACGAAGTATCCTCCTCACATGAGTTAACCCTTGAAGGCGTGCGGGCGTCAGGAAGTAGGTCATTATCGGACATGTCGGACAACCCGGGCTATCCGAACAGTGTCCGGTTCGTGGGACGTATCTGACGCCCGGGTAACAGACAATATAGGCGACCCCGATACTTCGTGCATGGACGGGAGCGGCCACTTGGAAATCGGGTTCGGCGGAGATACTGGTGTGTCGGTACACTCAACAGAAGACGAACTGCGGCTCGTCATCAAGTCCACGGGCGACCACGAGACGTCGATGTCGGCGGTACTCGACCCTGACACCGCGCGAGACCTCGGAGACGAACTCGTCTATCGTGCCAACCGACTTGATAGTCGGTCTGATTTAACGAGCGAGGATGAAGCGACCACCAAGGACGCCCACGTGAAGTCGAACACAGTCAAACCGTGGCGGTACTCTCTCTTACGAGTGCTCCGTAGTTGGTTCGGCGGTGGTAACTAATCACCGTCATCCGCGTTGATGTCGCAGGGAGCTGTACACGCGTATGGGCGGGAGTGACTCTTCTAGGGTGAATATTTTAAATAGTTTCAGACATATCTTGAGACGACTGTCCCCCATGCAACAACTGGTTCGTAGTGGTGCATCACCATCTTACCTCCTATCCGGGTGTCGTCGGAAGAGGAACTGGATATGTTGGGCCAAGCATCGGAATCCTAATATCCGCAAAAAGGTTCCGTTGGACCTCTCTGAATGGAACGAAACCAGCCGTGAATACGGTTCGGGGGATTACAGCAACAAGTCGAATTGGATGTCTTTCGACGAAGCATTCGAGCGAAGCCGAGAAGATAATTCGATTTCAGGATTCGGCTTCGTAATGATGCGAACTCCCTACTGCTATATCGATATTGACAACTGCGTCAACCCTCAGTCACTTGAAATTGACGACGAAGTGTCTTCACTCATAGATGAGGTAAACTCCTACACGGAGATCTCGTCAAGCAACACCGGCCTGCATATCATCGGGCGAGGAAAGGCCTCATCTTATGGATGGGCTCCCGATCATTTGGACATCGAAATCGGGGTGTTCGACGGGAGTTGGGTTGATGTAACACTCCAGCACGTATCATCCACACCGAGAGAAACTAACAATATCCACCACGTGATTAACGAACTCTGCGAGCGGTACGACATCGAGACGCACGGCGGGTGGGACTAATCAGATTTCAGAATAGCGTTCACTTCTTCCGTATCAGATTCCGCCGTCGCTTGGACTTCTTCCTCGGATAGGCGGTTGTACCAGAAGTTTGTGGTTCTCGGTGACAACTGGTTTATTTGGTCTCGTGTTCGGGCAAGCTCTCGGAAACGTTCTCTCTTCTCGGCAACTGTAGTGGTGTCGTCATGCATCTCCACGTCGATGAAGCTCTTGAAGTCTTCGTAGAGGGCGTGGTGCCTGTCTCCGGCGCTGAAATGCTTTTGAGACTTCACTCCAAGTTTCAGTACAGCCTGCGACCACGAACCGATGGCGACTAAGAACGCGATTGTGATGAGGACCTGCTGAGAGACTGCATCCCATAGAAGGGCTACTACGATGGCGGCAGTGCCGCCAGCCACGAGAAGGTTCATCGCGATTCCAGCCTTTTCGTAGGCTTCGGCCATCTTATAATGCGTTTTGAACGTGTACCGGAGGCCGTTCATCATCTCAGCGCACCGCTCTCGCATCGCATCCGCATTCGGGGGTTCGTTTCTGTTTACAGTTGAACCCGACATACTTTAGAAGCTGTTCTACAGGGTAATGGTCTTTGGGACGGTGGTTGAAAGGCTTGTAATCGGTGTATTATCTGCTATAGTTCAGTAGTTATCTAGTAGTTTTAGTAGAATTATCACCTCGTATGGGCGAGTCGGGACTCATTCAGTCGTCAGTATCGAATCCTAGGCAGTTATCAGACGCACCAGATAACCCGGGCTACCCGCACAGGCGAACGATGGCCGACCTGCGGAGCTACTCCGCTTCTGTGTCGTAGTCAACGCCAAGTAGGTCTCGAAAGTGGTTCTCCAAGTCGGCCCGCATCTCGGGAATCTCCTCTTCGGTCAGCGACTTCCAGTTCTCTTGCCACTCCTTGATGTCTTCCGACCCACTGTTCGGCGCACTCGGGTCGTGTATCTTGCGAACTGAGAAGTCGTGGAACATATCTCGATACTCGTTCAAGAGCGATTCCATCGTCTCGCAGACTTCCGGCGGGAAGTAGATTTTATGTTCCTTGTAGTACTGCCGGAACGTCTCCCCCGACTCGGCGGCCTGCTTGATTTTCTCTTCCGAGGAGGCATCACTTCGGATACCTGCTGGGTCAACGAGTGACCGCATATCCTCGTCGAATTCGGTCAACCGGGCGTAGAACGTACTGATAACTTCACCACGCATCTCATGAAGGCCCGAGAATCGTATGGACTCCTTGTTCAGTTCGCTCTGGAACGCCTGTAGTTCCTTGTCGAAGTATTGACGAATTGCCTGTTTACCGAGATAGCCGACTAGACCGGCGACGATGGTGAGCGCGCCCAAATCTCGAAGAAGAGTATCCCACGGCATTTGAACTGTACTGGTGACATATGATACAAAAAACCAAGTCACCCACTAGCCAACGACTCGGGCGTAGGGGTTACTTGATGGCGGCAACGAAAGAAGAGAATACGGATTTGAACGACTGTGTAGAACCGATGACCGAGGACGCCCATGTGCGGCGTACCTCGGTCAGGCCGTGGCGGTTCTCGCTCTCTCGGGTGCTCCGCCGTTGGTTCGACAACGGTGGCTAATCATCGTCATTTGGATTGATTCGCAGGGAGCCATATGCCCTATTCGAGGTCGTCAGTATCCTGCTCTTCGTCGTCGAAATGGCGGAACATTCTGTCGAGTTGGTCAAGGCTAGTGAGATGGTGCCGAAAAGTCTCGTGAGGTTCTATAGCATCCTCTGCCGCGCTAAGTGCGAGCGCAACCCTCGCAAACGCAAGATTCCGTCGCGTGGCCTGCCAGTTTTGGAGCGTCTCCCTGCCAAGTAGCTGGTCTTGTAGTGCCGCATCCTCGGGTGTATCCGCGCCAGTTTCCTCGCGATATTCACGAATCCGCTCCTGCATCTCCGAGACGCGGGCGACGAGCGTGTCGGCATCGACTCTATCGCGGATGGCGCGGGCCTGTTCCAACACCAGTGACTCTAGTGACCTCCGATACATCGTGCCGCGTTCTGAGTCGTCGGTCTCCTCGACGAATCCATCCTCCGTAAGATGAAGCAGGTGCTTGTGTGCTGTCTCCTCGCTGGTTCGCGCACGGTCAGAGATGTATCCAACCGACTCAGGCACGTACGTGTGCTCAATCACGCTCCGCACGCGCTCTTCGGGCGTCGTCTCATCTATCCACTCGTCTTCGACGCGCTCGTTCACATCAGAATCATCTCCCCCAAAAAGGGACTCGCCCGCATCGGTCGGCGTCGTTCCCTTCCAGTTCTCACGGCCCGAAGTTGCCGCCTCCAATCCGTGATTGCCCGGGTGCTCATCTGGGGATTCGTTGCTGTCGTCGTCTCGGTATTGCCGCATCTTTAGAGCGTGATCGTAATAGTAAGCAAGTGCTTCGTAGACGCGTGGGAGAGCGACTTCATATTTGTTAGCAATCCCTGCGGGCTTCATTCCCTCTCGGGCGAATGCGTTGTAGATTTCGATGACACTCACCGACGAACCATCGATATGGGGTTGGCCGTCGCAGACGTCCTCCGTCGAGACGATGGTCATATTTTCCTTTCGGTGTCAGTTCTCAAAAGAGCGCCGCGCTCAGTCGTCCGGCGAGTGCGCCCGTGGTCGGTCGCCGTTGTCTGTCCGCGCAGGTCAACCTGCTGTCGCAGTCGCACGTCGGCGTCTACAACTCGACGGCGCGTTTGCCCATCACAGCCACTTTCGACGACCGCGTTAGCAAGATGGCTTCACTTCGAAGTCGGCGGTATCTTGTTTGTCACCACACCGATCCTTCGCTCAGAAATTGAACCGAAGGAGGGCTCATTATTCAAATCAGAGATTCTTCATTTGGGAGCGTAAGCTGTAGCCGCCAATTTGCGGATCCGATTGACAGGATTAAATTAATATACTTTTGATACGTCATTCGTAATATACAGGATTTCCCTAAGAGGACCCAATATGCCGAACCACTTGGAAAACTGCAGTCGAGGGTTCAGATCGTTCGATAAGAACATAAGAGCCTACGACATAGTTGATTGTCCTAGTCTGCCGGGTGTACCATACACTGCACAGGAACTATCTGTTGAAACTATGGATGGGTGGTTCTACCGATTCAAACGGCTATCTAAAGAAGAAAGGTGGTCATTTCTGAGAAAGGCCCACCCGGATGGATCAACCTGTTCTTGCACGGTGGTCCCACATAGCATAAGACACTCTCTTGAGTCGCAAGCTCAGTATCAGTTCTCTGGTGTTCACTGGGCGTACGTAGAAGCAGATGATGGCTAAGGTTGATCGTTCGAATTGCTTTTTTAGCGGCCAGTTCTTTGTCAAATAAGGCGATTTGAAGATTTGGACTGTACCTAGTGAATTAAAGAAAAATCGTTATCAGAACAGATGGTTCCGTTTCTCACCGAAGGTGTTCGAGTATCTGAAGAAAGCGGAACGCTGGCTCGCCGTATCCTTTTTTATCTGCTCTTGCTAACTCTCGAAGTTCGTTAATTCGGTCAGTGTACGACTCGTTGATGACTAGTTCAATTTCTGCTCCGCTCTTATCCTTGAAGTCATTAGATAGCTCATCAAGACCAGATGTCAGGAGTCCCCGGGGGACGACAGGTGACCATAACTGGAACACATACTCGTCAGCATCATCAAAGACCCGCGTCACATAGTCGTAGTCAGAGTTGAACTTCCGCCAGAGTTTCTCCAACGTGTATTGGTAGTCACTGTTCCCGTATTCGTCCCAACGGTCTGTTGAGGGGGTTCCCGGGTAGAGTGTTCCGTGGAGATGAGTGATAACCTCACAAGCGTAGATGGTTTGCTTCATTCCGCGTGAATCAATAGCTACCACATCAATCTCCATCTGCTCACCTTCCTCTTTGGATCGTTGATTGTAACTTACGATCTCACAGTCAGTTACGAGTTTATGATAAGCACCGACGAGAAGTTCCCCAAGTTGCGCTTCCGACACCATGCCCCCTACTCCACGCGAGTCATATAATAATTCACGAATTATCGGATGAGTGTTTTGACTAGTGAACGGAGATTGGAGAGTGATTACGACATCAAAGAAGTGGAAGTTCCTTCCCGATTCGCTCCTTCATATGTTCCATTCGATGCTCTACGAAGTCGGGGTAGTTCTGGTACTCGTGGAGTCTTTTGTCCTTTGGTACTTGATGCTGTTCGAAGTACTGCTCTCTGTTAGAGTACGATTCAACCTTCCCGTCATCGATACGCTCCAGCCAGTTGATGAGGTCGCGATCACTCTTCGATTGGTTCTCTCTTGGACCGAGGAGTTGCAGGTTGGCGATGTGGTCTCGATTCTCTTTGAACCAGTCGATTCGCTCGGGTGCTACATTTCTCTCACGAAGGAAGGCCTCATCCCCCAGTTTTCCTCTCGGGAAGATGTGATCCACTTCGTATTTTCTGTGACCCGCTCGACGCCCTTCATAGAAGTGCGTAAGAAGGACGTTCCGCCGTGAGCCAGAGCGATAATCCACCTCGTCGAGCAACTCATCGAGAACATCGCGATCTAACTCAACAACCGCACCGCTTCCACGGAGATCGTTCAGAATTTCTATCGCCGGGAAGGAATCTCCGTTTGATTCCTTGATGTGTGCTCTGGCCGTTTTCAGAACCCTCTCTGATCCGATGTTCCCGAATACGCCATTTAGGACTGTAGTTGCGAGCCAATAGTGGACAGCCTGACGACCAGAGGGTGTAGTAGAGACATCCTTGAGGTATAGATACTGAATGATAGGTGAGATGACGTTCTTACTGGACAGTGCCCCATTATGGAACCCCAAGCTCGAAGAGAGTTTGAACGCGTCCCGTATTGCCTGTTCGAATTGCTCATCGTGGAAGACCGCTTCTGCTTCGCGAAGGTCGTCACCGTCGTATCTGCCATTCTTGCGGAACGCTGGGCGTTCACCGGAAAACAAGAGGAGTGTCCGAAGCAGGAAATTCTTCCCGAAGCTGAATCCCAGCTGAGAGAGTTCGGTGTCCTCAGATAGCGTCTTAGTGAACTGTTCGATCTGCTTTTTCGCATCTGTCGGCCCCCCTTCGTGATCTACCTTCTGCCAGTATCCCGTCAATAGGGCCAGTAATATGTCTACTCCACTCAACACCTTTCCACCCTTATTTCGTCGGATGAACAGCTCCCTCGCGCTCTTTTCGTCGGTAAGCGTCTGTTCGTAGAGAATCGCTTCTCTCTGGTTCACTCCCCACCAGAGCCGCTCTATATTTTCCTTGACCAGTGTCTGTTCATCGTCACTCATGCCCTTCGATACTCCCGAGAAGCCCTCGCGCAGGAGGACATCTTTTCCAAGGAACGAATCCTCCGAGAGCCCCTCAGAGTCATCTACTAGCCGATTGACTGGGAACCAATATCTGTCCCCCGCTTCGCTCAGGCCCCCTGTCTTCCTAAAGTCGAATCCGTAAACCAAGTCCCGGTCATGCTCGCTACTCTGATTACCTGACAGTAGGTCGAAGTACAATTCCCGTTGGTTCCATGCCCCGCGATTGCTCACCCACCCACCGTGCTTCCGGGTTGTGAAGCTCCCAGTCAGGCTAATATAAAAGGAGGTTAGCCGCTGTTGACCATCGAGGACTAACGAATACGACTCTGGGAGTTCATCAAAGCCGAATCGTTGGCTGTATCGTTGAATGTGGTCCTCGAAGGAGAATGAGCGTGAATCCACGTAGTGCTGAATGAACGAATACGCCGGCTCTCTCCGTGGCTCGTCTCTCTCGTCATTCCAAACTAGCAACGAGCCAAGCGGTAATCCTCTAAGTAGAGAGTCCCAGAGCATCTTGATTTGGTTCTGGCTCCAGCAGTAATCCCGTTGAAGGCATGGGATGTACAACGATCTGTTCAGTCGTGGGAGCATCTCGCGAACTGTCTTCGTTTTCGCGGGTTGCTCTTCAATCATAATACACGTCAGTTGCGGAGAGACTACAAAGCGATTTGGGGATTCAGTTCAGCGACTGACGAGGACCTTCTTAGTCGGAAGACTAACGCGGCTTTGACCGAGACAGGTCGTTTCCTTTCTTGGACCTGAGTTGAGCGTGATTTGAGGATATAGCCTGTTCCTAGGGAGTTGAAGAAACTCACCACCTACAACGGAGGTGTCTGTCACTCACCAAAGATGTTTGAATATAGGGCAGGATGATAGGAATGAGGTGTTGGTCTTCGGTTAGAGCCCGCCGTCTGAGATTTGAGCTGACATTCGACACAGAGATTGTGAGGCTCCTTCACCTGACATAGTACGTCGGGACCTACTGAATATCAGCTATATACATCAATTCCAATACACAAATGTCTCTATATCGTAGATATTCACCCGATCTACGGGTGTACCGTTTTGTGTATCTGATGTACAGGGGCCTCTGTTAGGTATTCGGCCCACTGTTTTTCCATTTTCTCACGTTCTGCTTGCTTCTCATCAATCACACTCCCCATGCGGTCTATTCGGTGTTTCTTTTGTATTGACCTTGATTTAGAGAGAGTAAGTCCGTCTAAACTCATCACAAATGATAAGAGACCTTGGACGTGCTTTAGCCTTTTTGACACTTCTGTGTAGTAATCTGAGTCTGAGTCGAAGAGAAGGAGTGACCCTCTAATTTGTGTAATCTCTTCCTCTAGAGATTCAATTACCGAGAGACGTAGATTCTGTGAATATTCTACTCTTTCAATTACGCATTTGACTATTGATTCAGCCGTTAGCTTCGACCCACCACCATCGCGATGTTCAAAGACTCGGTTCTCAAAATCTTCTGTCTGACCGACATACAGGACTCTTTTTGCTGAGTGCGCAAGGAACCTCCAAACTGGGATCCCCTTGTCTTCCCCATTCACTGACCCATCTATCACATTTGAATAATAATTTGGGTGCTGAATTATTTCTGGGTGGAGTTCCTCTATTGGATACAATTGATCAGAGAACAATACCATCGGTTCCCGGAATGATGGTAGCTCCCAGTTGGGTTCACACTCCAGCGCATATATTGTGTACGTGCAGGAATCTTCCTTAACCAAGATTTAGTAAACCCCACTCTTTTCTCGCTTGAGCCCAATTCATGCTTTTCTATCATATTATCTCCATTACTAATGTATGTTCGGGAATGGTGGTGAGTTCAATACGTAGGGTAGAACCATTAGTCCGAGCTACTCCTATAGCTCGATTCATACTCGGCGTGGACATCGAGAATCCGCCGAACACTCGGGTCAAATCCTCTTCCCCGAGGTTCCGCGTGCTGTCGAAGCGATTCTCGGACTGACTCCCGGGTTACTTCTCTATCAGCCAGCAGAAGTTCGACCCACGCGCGAGTCTCGTCCACTCTGAGGGAGTGCCCTGTTGCGGTGATGCAATCGTATGCAGAACGAGCGTCGTCCGTCTGTGGGAATTCACGTTGTAGTTCCGCTATCGCTGAGAACGAGAGTCTTGCCTCCTCGTAATCACGGTCGGGGAACATGTCATAGATTCGCTCTGAGCGTTGAACCTGCTCTCGACTGGCCCCTTCGACATCTATCCTCTCGGCGATCTCCCTGTAGGAGTAGCCGTACATGGTCCGCGCCCTACGGAAGAGCCGTCCCCATTCCCATTTTTGATCAACCCCTGTGTAATCCTCCTTGATTTCTCGGATGTAGCGTTCCAGTCGCTTAAGAGAGATGTCTTCGGACGTCAGCTTGAACGGCGAGTCGGGAACCTCCAGCGTAGATGTAGGTCGGCGTTTGAGCGTTCTATGATGGCTACATCGAACCTGTTTGGGGCCAACATCCGAGACGCTACAGTTGACGAGTAGGGCGTCGTCTTCGCTTCCTTCAACGACAACGCGCCGTCCATCTATTAGCCATGTCTCTCTGTCTCGGAGCCCCCCGATCGTCAATCGATCCCCCGCGTGATGGGGTCGAAGCCGAATAACTTCCGATGGACCTGCACGAAGCGTATCTCCGGTTCGAGATCTTCTGTGCTGGGCTGGACGAGAGATCGGTCACTGAACTGGTGGAAGGATTCGTAGCCATGAGTCGAACTGGCGTCCGCGACGATGATGCTGTAGTCGTCTCGTAAACTGAGCCACCCGGAGTCGAATCCCCAGTGACAGCGACGACAGAGGAGTAAACCGTTGGTCTCTCGATCCGGCCCGCCGTGTTGAGCTGGATGTATGTGAGCGGCCTCGGCTTCGGGGTTTCCAAAGGGAGACTCACGTTTCTGCCCACAGACGGCACAGCGACTTGAGTAGAGATCGTGGAGGTTTTGCTTCGTCTCGGGAGAGAACCCGCCGGAATAACTACCAACCGCCCAGTCCCCGGTCATAGCTCTGCGTTCGAGCAGGGCCAGTTAATGACTGGTGTTCAAAGCCGGACAAGTACGGTCTCAATCGGAACCGATCCGAGTAGTCCGTTTCTTGATCACTCTCTGTTGACCTTCCTCATTTTCATGTATTTGATGTGTCCCGGACTCCCCGAAAAGTATAAGAAATATAGACATTATTTGTAGAAAGAAATAGATGGAACGGAGACGATTTCTCGGGGGGGATATGCGGTGTAACCAGCATAGTTTCGCTCGCCGGATGTACGAGTGCGGCTCTCGATCAAGAAGTATCTACACTAGGGCAGACACCAACTCCTGAGCCAGAAGACAACCTTCCAACTGTCGAATGGAGTGAATCGTGGCTTGGGGGAGATAGATACGCACTCTCTGTGAACGGAAATCTTCGCGATGTGAGCCGTATAGTCTTCAAACTCAACGGCAGTACTGAAATCGCTAGTATTGATGGATCGCCCGGGCAGTCGTACGAAAAGGAGATCGCGGGACCAGAGAGTTCACGCGGACCGATCTCTCTTGGGGATATGGTTTGGGCAGTTGTCCCAAGTGACCCTGTGGACAAACAAATCGATCTGTTCTCGATTGGATCACAGGAACAGCCCTCGATACCATTCCACTTGCAGGGCCTATCCGCCGGGACAGTCCCTAACATAGAGAACAGTGACCTACTGGAACGGAGTTTTGAGCAGGAGGTCGATGGACGGAAGACCGTCTTCACCACAAAGGTTCCCGATGTCCTCTATCAATACTACCAGAATCGGAAACGCACGTTGGATTGGGGAGGATACGTTTCCGATGGATACGACGACCCATATATCGACTCGATCGTCAAGGGTTTGCGAGAGTTCGGAGAGCGAAATGGGCACTCTGATAGCGAGCTGTTGAATCACGCCGTTGCTTTGGTTCAACAGATGGAATACACGCAGGACAAAGTGGCAACAGGGTACAACGAGTATCCGAAGTACCCGATCGAAACGTTAGTGGACAGAGGTGGCGACTGCGAAGATAGTTGCATCTTGCTTGCTCAGCTTCTGAAGAAGCTGGGGTACGATACAGTCCTCCTCGTAATCCGTGATGCGCAACATATGGCGCTCGGTGTCGCCGGGGACAATTCACTCAGCGGCTCATACTACGAACACGGTGGAAGGCGGTACTACTACTTGGAGACTACCGCTGGAGGTTGGAAGGTCGGGCAGGTGCCTCAGTCGGTACGCAACTCGAATGGGAAAGCAGAGATTCACGAGGTGAATAGCCGACCAGTCCTCGCGCACAAATGGGCTACACAGGTCTCCCCTGAGGGCGGTGTGACTGTAGAGGTCGGATTAAGAAATGTCGGTGATGCGCCAGCGACCACGGCAGAAGTAGAGACTATATTCGAGACACCAGACAGACAGGTTGTCTCCTCGAAGAAGAAATCTTCGCCGGAGGTGGGAGTTGATTCATATGGCGAGGTTTCCCTGCAACTGGTGCCACCTGATACGAAGGAACTGCATGGCCGGGTTCGTATCTTCCTCGATGGAGAGTTGCACGACGAAAGCGTGAGTGAATTCCGAAAGCCAACTAAATTAGGACAGTAATCTGTATAAAAGCTAATTCGCCTCACTTCTGTTCTTGTACCGTCTGTGGAGATAGTATCCGATGATTCCTATCACAGCTATTACTCCGATTATAGCGATGTGCTTGCGAGTAACCTTTGACGCGACTTTCCTTGCGGTCTTTTTTAGCTACAGAGGCAGTAGTCCGAGCAAGCCGCCTACTTAGAGATTTTATTCCAGATCCTATATGACGAAGAACATACCGACCATGTTTGGCGATGTATTGTCTGGTACGGTCTAAGGCTCGGAGAGTTCTCTTGTCTGTGATTTTGACTCCATAATCTCCTGCCAGCTTTTCCGCACCTGCAGTGAAGCCATTTGTAGAATGGACTGCCACGTCTACATCATTTTGTAAGCCGTGGTCAACCATCCGTTTCACCTCGTGTGAACTGACGGGACGTTTCCAGTGCTTTACCTCGGCGTGGAGGTCTCGACCTTTCCCTCTACAGACGAAATCCTTTCCACCATCCCGAGTTGCAGGTGTGACATCGCATCGATCATACCCGAAATTTGATTCGTAGAATTTCGAGACTTCATGTTCTTTCTTGCGGGCCGCTTTTCGCTTATTAGTAGACCTATTCGTGAGATCCGTGATGCCCATATCCGCAGTATATGATAATTCTTCTACTTATAGATATACAAGAATAGCTTGTTGAGAGGGTAGTTTTCAGATATAGAAAGTCGCTGTTGAGTTCTCAGATGTTCTCGAAGAAGTCCCTCCGCTGTTCCATCTTTTCGACGTCGGTCATTTGGTTGTAGTGCTTGTCGAGGACATCGGCAGAGACATCGGCTCGACCGCTTACTGCTGGGACCGGGACCTCACTCCTGAGCGCGTGTGTGAGACTTGACCGACGTATATCGTGTGTACTGATCGACGAGGGGCAGAGATGGGCTGTATCGTGTCGTTGGGTTGCTTCACACGTCTCGGGATCTCGACCGTGAGGGCAGTCGTTCCCGATAGCGCAGGGGCGAGACCACTGGTAGATGTACTTTTGGAGCGTCTGACCGTGGGCACGGCCATAGTTCGTTGTGAGAAGTGGGTGACGGCCATGTTCATCGGTCACGTCAGGGCGCTGGTCGGAGAGCCAGTCCTCGATGACCGTCATGAGTGCAGTAGAGATCGAGACTGGTCGCTCGCCTTCGTACTTGTTCTTCAGAGGTGTGTCCGTCTCGGGACGATGGCGCACGTCGAGGTACTGTTCGTCGGGATAGAAGTCGTCCACATCGAGCGCACGGCCTCCACCACGTCGCATCGATGTATGCCAGTAGAGTTCCCACGTTACGTGCGGGAGCGTCGCGTACTCGTACTTTCGGAGATACTCTAGTATCGCCTCGGCGGTGTCGCTGTCGATGTGGGTTTCGCGTTCGTTCTCGCCGCGCTGAAGCGATGGAGACTGGACCTTGTCGGGGAGTTCCGGGTGGACAGCATCGATTCCCGTCGCCCAGCGGAGAAACACGCGGAGCGTGTCCATGTAGCTCTTGAGCGTGACGTTCTTGATGCTCTTAGAGCGCCGAATTTTGTAGCGATTTGTGTCGCGCCCAGTTAGATCGTTGAGATTATCGATGTCGTTTTCCGCGCACCATTCGAGGAAGAGTTTCAGGCGTCCTCGATGAGTGCGATGAGTCTGTTTCGAGAGTTCACTCTCGCGGTCGGCCAGATATAGCTCGACTGCGGTGTCAGGTTCTATTGGTTCGAGTTGGGGTTCCATTTGTATCGTGTGTTTGGCTTTCTGCTGGTCGTAGTGCGTGCTGAGCGCCAATTTCACACGATAGGACCCCTGAGCCTCGTTTATGGCCCGGGCGACAGCCCGCGAAGCGGTCTGTCGTCAGACGGCAAGTGTGGCACAAAGTGACACACTTGACGGCGTGGTTCAAATCCCGGCCGGCGCATCTTCTCGCTGAATCACGGCGCGGAGCTCTGTCTCCGCGCGACTCGATTCGAGAGTGATGCGGGACAGAGGGGTTTGAACTAGACGAGTCGCAGCCCGCGCAGCGAAGCGAGCAGGAACGTCTCGGCGTAGTTCGCAATCCCGGCCGGCGCAGTAATGTCTCGAGTGTCGTAAAAACGCAGAATCGCCGCGCCGCTGCTTCGAGCGTCCGAGGAAGAGCGCCCGACGTTCGGCGACCGGTGAACGTACGCTCGAACACCAAATTCTAGAGTCAGTACCGGATTATTGCAGGTAATCTGTCTCGGCTGCACGTTCGTTCGGCGACGGTCGTCATTCATTTACTTCACGAGCATCTGGGTGAAAACATGGAGTGGCTCAAAGCAGCGGTCGTCGCTCTCCTCGCAGGGTCGTGTATCGGCGCCGTCCTGTCGCTTGCGGAACTCCCGAGTCCGGCACCGAAGGAGTCGCTCGGCGTGGTCGCCGGTGCGTTCACCCTCTGCGGGATGTACCTCGGTCACGCCGCGACGAACGCGTACTTCTGAACCGCCCCGCCCCGGGTTCGCCGGACTGGTCGATCTGCCGATAGTTCAATGTAACAGTAGTTCGACACGGTTCTCGATGGAGCAGGAGTTCTCGGCGGACGCGTTCGACGGCCTGCAGTTCGTCTCGCAGTCGCCGGTGAGAATCACGTTCTTGCTGGAGCTTTCCGAAAACGGCCCGATGAGTCGGTGTGACCTCCGCGAGACGGTCGACGCGTCTCGTACCACCGTCTCGCGGAACCTCGACGCACTCGTAGAGCGCGGGTGGGTCGACGAGGCGGGAGCGACGTACCGGGTGACGCCCGGCGGCGAACTCCGGGCGTCGGCGCTCGAATCGTACCTCTCGACGGCCGAGGCGGCCGACCGACTGGAACCGTTCTTCCGGTGGTTCCCGATGGACGGCGTCGAGGTGGAGTGGGAGTGGTTCCTCGACGCGGCCGTCTATCCCTCGACGTCCGCGGACCCCTACGCTCCCGTCGACAGACACGCCGAGCGGTTGGAGACGGCGGAGCGACTGCACGCCCTCCTCCCGCAGGTCGGACTCCGACCGATGCAGTCCATCGGGCGAGAGCGCGACGACTTCGAACACGAACTGGTCGTCTCCCCGTCCGTCGCGGAGACGCTTCGGAGCGAACGGAAGTACGTCGAGGAACGGGCCGCCCTCGACGAACGCGGGCGAGTGTCGTTCTACGTGAGCGAGGAGCCGATTCGAACCTACGTCGGCCTGTTCGAGGACGACGTGCAGATCGGCGTCAGCGACGGGGACGGCGTCCCGCGCGCACTGGTGGAGACGGACGACGAACGCGTCCGTCGGTGGGCGCGCGAGACGTACGACCGTCACCGGAGCGACGCCGAACTCCTCTGCTGACGGCGCGGGACCGCGTTCGACCCCTGCAGCGCGTGCACGGCGTGCACAGCGTTCGACGAATACACTGACACGGGCACGACCGAAACTCTCGGTCGGGGGGAGCAAAGCGACCGATGCGCTCGGTCGCGCAGCACACTCGCACCCGTACGTCGGACTCGCTGGGGTGCCTGAGTCGACGTGCGGAGCGACTGACTGCGACGAAGCGGGTGCCTCACTCGACGAATGGGGCGTCTCGGTCCCGACGGCGACTCCCGACGGGCGGCGGCTTCGGGGCCGCGCCCGTCAGGAGTCCCGGTTCGCTCTCGTTTCTGACCGCCGCCGTTCCTCGCGGAGGCGTTCGTCCCACTCGTCGAACAGGCCGTAGTCCCGCATCGTCGTCATCCCGGCGAGTGCCGCGCGGAGTTTGATGCCGACGAGCGGGATGTCGGCCACGCTGACGACGACGTCGGCGTCGAGGACGGCACCCTCTTCGAGGAGGACGTCCACGAGGTCGACGACCGCGTCGTCGTCCGTTGGCGGGTCAGGCTCCATCGTGGGAGTCCGGAGTCGTCGCGTGAGACGGTTCGTCGGACTCGTCGTCCCCGGTCGGGGCGCACGCGTCCGGGGCGAACGTGTACGGCGGCCACGGACCCGTGTACCGGACGGACGCACCGTCCTCGTCGGCTATCGTGTCGAGGAAGTCGCCGACGGCGTCGCGTTCGTCCTCGTCCGCGAGGACGGCGAAGCGCGCCGTCGGGGCCGACGACGACTCGGTCAGGGGCGTCTGCGGCGCGTCGCCGAGTTCCTCCGCCTGGTCGGTCGTCCGTTCGAGTTCCGCGGCGAGTTCGGCCGTTCGCCGTCGCCGGCGCTCCGCGGCGAGTTTCGACACCCGGCGCTCGTACTGTTTCTCGAGGAGGAACGCGGTGCCGTCGCTGGCGTCGGACAGCCGTTCGTTCAGGTCGGCGAGTTCCTCGTCCTCGTCGGCGAGTGCCTCCGCGAGGGCGTCGCGGTCCCACTCGACTTCGACGCGGTACTCCCACCGGCCGGACAGGTCGGCGAGCGCTTCGGTGAGAGCGTCCGCGTTCGCCGAGAGCCACGTCCGAATCGTCTCGTCGTCGCCGCGGACGACGGTGTCGAACCGGAACGGCACGGGCGTTCCGAACGCCTCACCGGCCGCTTCGACGGCCGCCTGATGGTCGTACAGCCACTCGCGCACCTCTCCGGGCGCGTCGGACTCGTACGGTTCGGCTCGGTCGTGGACGACGGCCGAGAGCGACTCGGTCGAGACGACGGCGAGGTCGGCACCGGCCACGCCGTCGGCGTCGAAGGCCGCCGCCGCGTCGTCGTCGCGGGGGACGACGCAGTAGACGTAGCGACCGGTGTCGTCGCCGGTGATGGTATCGCTGTCGGTGATGGTGTCGTCGCCGTCGTCTGTCCGCCGGCGCTCTCCGGCGTCGTTCATCGCTGCTCACCTCGCTCGTCCACGGCCGTCTCTCCCCGTTCGTCCCGCTCGACCTGCCGAATCGCGTCGGTGACGAGCGAATCGAGGTCGCCGCGGAGTTGGTCCACCTGCTCGTCCACCTCTTGGTCCTCTTTCAGACGTTCCAGGTCTGCCTCGAGGGCGGCGAGGTGGCTCCCGAGCCGTTCGACCTCCCCGTCGGAGAGTCGCCCGGACTCCATCCGCCTGACGGCCTCGCGTTCGAGCGCGTCGACCAGTATCTCGACGACGGCGACGACGACGGCGGTGAGACCGTTCGCGCCGCTCTCGTCCACCTCGACGGTCGTCATTCGTCTCCCTCCTCGTCCTGCGCCCGTGGCGTCGATTTCTCGCTCGATTGAGTCGACTCGGACTCGTCCCCAGAGGACTCGGCTGCGTCGTCGTCCTTCGACGCGTCACCGTCCTCCGACGCGTCGTCGTTCCCGCCGGTCGTCCCGTCGCTCTCGCCGGGTGCTTCCTCGCTCCCGTCGGACGCCTCGTCGGCTTCGGAGTAGCCGCCGGTGGGCGACAGTTCCGGGTTCGCCGCCGGCGTCACCTGCCGGTTCCGACGGCGTTCGCTCGCCGCCTCGACGGCCTCCATGTCGGTGCCGGACGGGAACTCCAGCCCGTACTGGGACGCCGTCTCGAACGACGCGATGGCCGCCCGGAGCTTGATGCCCAGCAACTCCGTCTCGCCGACGGAGACGACGATGTCGGCGTTGATGACGACCCCCTTGTCGAGGAGCAGTTCGACCACGTCGGCGAGGCTGTCGGAGTCGCGCCCCGGTTGGACCGGGTCAGGCATCGTCACCCTCGTACTCGTCGAACCGGCTCCCGTAGACGCGCGTTCGGTTCGGCGCGGAGGAGTACTTCGTCTCCCGTGGGACCGTCGAGTACTTCACGTCGACGGAACTCCGCGTCCCCGTCGAGGCCAGCGTCGAGGCGGCCGTCGGGTTCCGCGAACTCGGCTGCTCGGCCGATTCGGTGCGCCGTTCGTTCTCCTCGCGCATGCGAGCGAGTTGGTGGTGGACTTCGATCAGTCCCCGCCGGAACTGTTCGACGCTGTCTGCGAGTTGGGACTGAATCGCCGTTTCGTAGGCTTGGTCGGGTACGTTCACGTCGTCGTCACCTGTCTCGAGCGTCTGCTCCGCGTCGAAGTCGACGTCGAAGTCGTCGTCGTCGGTCAGGTCCGAGACGAGGCCGTCGTCGTCTCCGTCCCCGTCGTCGTCGCCGACGTCGTCCACCGCGTCTTCGAGTTCGCGCTTGTTGCGCCACGCGTCGCGAACGTCGACGGACCTCCAGAGTTCGGCGAGGTCGACGACGGCGAGGAGTTTCCGGAGTCGAATCGCCTCGTCGGGGTCGCCGTTTACGACCGCTTCGGGGAGGTTCTCCTCGACGACGAGTTCGTCCAACTCGTCTTCGTCTATCGCCGCGGGGAGTTCCGAGAGGTCCATCGTCTCCAGCAGTTCTATCGCCTCCTCGGCCACGGTCTGGATGTCGGCTATCAGTTCCTCCAGGTCGGTGTCCGGGTCGTCCCCGGCGAGGTAGTCGAGGGCGTCCTCGCTCGTCCGGAGCGAATCCACGACCAGCGCCGAGACGGCGTCGTCGGAGTCGTCGCTCATCGCTGCACGACCACCTTGTCGCTGAGGCGTTCGCGGGCGCGTTCGGCCGCCTCCAGTTCGGCTTCGAGTTCGGCCCGCCGACGTTCGTACTCCTCGTCGGACAGTTCGCCCAGTTCGTACAGCAGTTGGTTCTCCTTGATGTCGCTCCGGACGGATTCGGGGTCGTACATCTCCTGGACGGCCAGCGAGTGCAGGACGTCCACGACGTTTCGGAACGGCCAGAGGAAGATATCGTCGAGGAGGAACATCGTCACTGGGCCTCTATCTCGATGTCGACGAAGTTGTACGGCGCCCACGGACCCGTGTAGTCGACCGTCACGTCGGGATACTGGTCTTCGAGGTCGGCGACGGCGTCGCCGAACGCGTCCCGTTCGTCGGCGTCGACGAGGTACGAGCGGTTGAACAGGAGGCGGTCAGAGTAGAGGTCGTTCTCCGCCTCGCTCTCGCTCACCGCGGTCAGTTGGCCGGAGACGTCGTCAGCGACGGTCTCTCGGTCGAGCGTCGAGTCCTCGTCGACGACGAGTTTCACACCCAGTTCGACGGAGTCGTCGACGTCCATGAGCGCTTTGCGGAAGGCGCGCCGGCCGCCGCGCATGACGCTCTTCAGCGTCCGTGCGCTCTTGAACGTCATCCCGAACTGCATCGGGACGACCGCCCGGCCGTCGCCCTCGGTCATCACCGCTCTGAGCACCTCGTCGTGTGCCCGCGAGTTCTCGTCCGTCTGCTCGACGTCCATGTCGTCGATCGGGGTCACGACCGCCGAGAGCGACCGGTACGTCACGGTCTCGACCGGACTCTCACCCTCGACGCCCTCCATCTCCAACTCGAAGTCCTCCGCGTCGACGACGCCGTACACGTACAACTGAGTGCTCATAATGAGGGTTGACGGACGATTCGACCGAGATAATTGTATAGCTTGTGGCTCTTCGAACAAACTTCCGAACGTATAGAATCGACTGAAATTAATTTTTTATTTCTCGATGGCCGAATGATTAAATAACGTCTCCCAACGACTCGGTTACGATGCCAGCAGATAGTCCGGATGGCTCTAGTTTGGCGGACGTACTGGACAGAATCCTCGACAAGGGTATCGTCATCGACATTTGGGCGCGCGTGTCGGTGGTCGGTATCGAGATACTGACCGTCGAGGCACGAATCGTGGCCGCCTCTGTCGACACCTTCCTGACCTACGCGTCAGAGATGGCGAAGATAGAGAAGGCCAGTCAGGGGGACCTCGAAGATCTCAAGGAGATCGAGATCGGGACCGCGAACCCCCGCCTGACCGAGCAGAACCCCTCGTAACTGAGGTCACACCGTGTCCGACCAGTGTAGGGCCGTCACGGACGACGGCGAGCGATGTTCGCGGCCGGCCGAGGAGGACGGCTTCTGTCACCAGCACGGTCCCGAAAACGCGACGGTGGACGAAGCAGAGGCCGACGCCGACGCCGAGGCCGAGTCGACTGCAGACGAGGAAGACGAATCGGAGGGCACCACGATGGACGAGACCGACGATACGCGAACCGACGGCGACGACGAGCAGCGAGAACGGGACGAAGACGACCAGTCGGCGGAAGCGGAGGAGCGACCGGCGGACGCGGACGCCCGAGAGAGCGAGTCGGACGACGACGGCGACGACAAAGCCGACATCGTGGCCGTCCGCAACACGGTACAGCAGGACGTCCCCGCCCTCATCGACCGCGAACTGGACGGCGTCACGAGCGTCGTCCGGGACGAGGACGGCTGGATGGCGACGGTCGAGATGGTCGAGCGACACTCCGTCCCCGACACGCAGGACATCCTCGGCCACTACGAGGTGTCGCTGAACGGGGCCGCCGACATCGACGGCTACCGGCGCATCGAGACGTATCGGCGCGCCGAGGGCCGGCCGTACGAGGGGTAACCCTCCGTACGCCCTTCTCCGGACGTTCGACACCCCGTACTTGCAGTTGCCTGAGTGACAAGTTGATAACGACCGGCGGCGTACGAGTGGCGATGACGCTCACGCTCGTTCCGTTGTTCCCCGGCGTCCCCGGCGGACCCGAACTGTTCATCGTCCTCCTCATCGTCGTCCTCCTGTTCGGCGCGAACAAACTGCCCCAACTGGCCCGTTCGAGCGGACAGGCGATGGGCGAGTTCCGCCGCGGCCGCGAGGAGATAGAGTCCGAACTCCGGAGCGCCGCGACCGGCGAATCAGGCGACGAGACGTCGATGGAACCCGACGGAGAGGCCGACGAACCCGACGGCACGCCGGCCGCCTGACCCGGCGCGGTCCGCTTCGACCGCCGCGCTTCTCTCGACGCCTCTCGACGCGGAGTCACGACGCCGTCGTCGGGGCCGTCAGTCGCCGCCGACCGGGTTCGGAGCGGTCACGTCGGCGGTCCGATAGTACGTCACGAGGAAGACGCCGGTGGCGACGACGATGAACGCCGCCGCCGTGAGGAAGGCGGCCGTCGTCGAGACGAAGTCCTTGATGGTGCCGACGAGGACCGGGCCGGCGACCTGTCCGACCTTCCACGAGATAGAGCGCAACGACATGCTCGACGCCACGGAGTCGAACCGCTCGCCCTCCTCGACGAACAGCGCCATGCTCGCGGGGAGGCGGATGCTGTCGGCGACGCCGAGGATGCCGTACGCGGCGAACAGCGCGAAGAACGCGCCGCCGAGCGCCTGCGACCGGCCGAAGGCGTGAAACTGGAGGGGGTCGACGACGCCCTCGAAGTAGAACGACAGGGGGATGAGCGCCGTCCCGACGCCGTAGAGGGCGGCGCCGGCGGCGACGAACAGGTGTCTCGACCCGAGCCTGTCGGTCAGGTCGCCCATGTACCCCTGCGCGAGCGTCTTCGTCAACTTCCCGCCGGCCAGAATCCAGCCGATGGCGAACTCGTTGATGCCGAACTCGACCTTGGCGACGATGGGCAGGAAGATGATGACAGCCATCTTGCCGACGCTGAACGCGAGGCGGAAGAAGACCAGCGACCGAACCATCGGGCGCTTCAGCAGGGCGCGGAGCGTCTCGGTTCCCGTGGCCTCCTCGGGGTCCTTCTGACCGCCGGGGTTGTCGCGGAGGTATCGCCAGACGAGGAGGAACGCCCCGATAGTGACCGCGCTGAGTACCGTGTAGACGACGTGCGTCTGGTAGGCGTACAGGAGGTAGCCGCCGACCACGTCGCCGGCGAGGCTGGAGAAGGCGGCGACCTGATTGTACGTCCCCAGCCACCGACCGCTGGCGTCCTCGGGGCTAATCTCGCCGACCACGGTCGACCCCGTTATCCAGAGGAGGCTCGCGCCCAACCCCTGTAGCATCCGCACGAGAACGACGTGGGTGGAACTCTGGACGAACGTGAACGCGACGAAGACGGCGACGTTGACCGCGAGGCCGGCGAGGAGGTAGCGCTTGGCGTTGCCGGTGTCGATCTTGCGGCCGAGGGGGAGGACGATGAGCAGTTGCACCACGGCGAACGCCGTGCCGAACAGGCCCTCGACGAACCCGGTGGTTCCGAACTGCTCGGCGTAGAGTGCGAGGGCGATGAGGATGGTCGAGTACGCCTGACTGCGCGCGAACGCCGTCCCCGCGAGTGCGGCGAACTCTCGGTCTCTGAGGAGTCCGAGCGACCCCCCCGTCCCTCGACACCATCGGTATTCGAATCGAAACGACGTGGCCGGTGTTAAATCACAGCATCTGGGAAGCCTGTGCGGGGTTCTCACAGCGGTGAGATGCCGTCTCACGGGCTGTCGATGGGAATCCGACCACCGAGTCGGATGCGACGCCGATGCGGATTCGACGAACGGCGGCGCTACGGGAGCAGAACGACGAACGGTGAGGGAACTACGGGAGCAGAATGCGGTATGAATGGTGGACGACGGGGTTGCCCGGCGTTCCGGTGCGGGGAATCCCGGTTGCCTCCTCCACCCCGCGATCCGTCGAGCGACATACGTCCGGTGATCCGCTGCTCGCTTCCGCGCCTGGCGGAGTGTCACCGACGAACCGCGTTCAACCGACCCTGCGGCCGGCTTCCACGGACCGCTGTCCCCGACGGACGAGGCTTCTACGTTGGCTCCCGGGGCCCGCACCGGTCTGACCGGACGCGCCCGGGTTCGGTCCCCGCTGAAGGCCAAAGTCGCGGGCGAGGGGCAGGGCCTAGCTGCCCGACCTAGTCCACTCGGAAGAACGCCACCGGTGCATAAGGGACTTTCGACTCGCACCGCCCCGAAACCGGACGACGGCAACGCGGTCACGACTCGAACGGAGGCCTCCGGCACCGACGCCGGTTCGCGGGCGGTTCACGAGAGGGTGTCGCGGGCGTAGCCCGCGGCGGCGACGGGGACGACGGCGGCGAGGACGAGGACGGCCCAGCGGTGGTTCTCGATCCACGCGTACTGCGCGGGGAAACTGAACAGTAGCGTCTCGTCGATGGAGAACGCCCACGTCGCGGCGAACGCGACCATCGCCACCCCGAGGACGAGGGTCAGGCCCGCGACGGTGGCCGGTTCGGTCCGTTCCTGTATCCCCGCGAGGAAGACGACGACGCCGACGAAGCCGAGAAACCCGACGACTGAGACGCCGATGGGTCCCGCGGCGTAGTAGTCGGCGACGCCGACTTGGGTCTCCGCGATGAGGAGGGCCGGCGCGAAGACGACGACTGCGAGGAGGAGTGACGCGACGGTCCCGACGGTCGGCGCGACGGTGTCGTTCGGCATACCGGGCCTCCGTCCCCGCGCGGCGTAAAAGGTTCGAGATACGTCGCCGTGGGCCGCCGGTCGAGGCTCCCGGAAGGGAAACCGGTAAGCCGACGGCTCCGAGTCCGTGTGTATGGAAAGCGTAGCAGTCATCGGCGCGTCGATGACCCAGTTCGGGCAACGCGACGCGTGGATACGCGAGTTGCTCGCCGAGGCCGGGCAGGCGTGCCTCGACGACGCCGGCGTGTCGCCGGACGCCATCGACCACCTGTACGTCTCGAACATGGCCAGCGGGGAGTTCGAGGGGCAGACGGGCGTCCCGAACGCGTTGGCGCACGACCTCTCGGCGCTCCCGGCGTACACCGCCAGAATCGACCAGACGTCGTCCTCGGGCGGCGCGGGCATCTACGCCGCGTGGCAGTCCGTCGCCTCCGGCGCCTCCGAGATGACGCTCCTCGTCGGCGGCGAGAAGATGACCCACCGGTCGACGTCCGAGGCGACGGACGTCATCGCGTCGCTGACGCACCCCGTCGAGTACAAACACGGCGTGACGCTCCCCTCCTTCGCCGGGTTGACGGCGCGCCTCTACCTCGACGAGTACGACGCGCCGCGCGAATCGCTCGGGAAGGTCGCCGTCAAGAACCACCGGAACGGCGTCGACAACCCCCACGCGCAGTTCCGCAAGGAGGTGGACCTCGACACGGTCCTCGAATCGCCACTCGTCGCGGACCCCCTCCGCCTGTACGACTTCTGCCCCATCACCGACGGGTCGGCGGCGCTCATGTTCTGTCCCGAGTCGGTCGCTCGCGAGTACGCCGACGAGTACGTCGTCGTCTCCGGCATCGGCGGCGCGACGGACACGCACGTCGTCCACGAACGCGCGGACCCGACGACGATGGGCGGCGTCGTCCACTCCTCCGAACAGGCGTACGAGATGGCCGACGTCGACCCCGACGACGTGGACGTGGCCGAACTGCACGACATGTTCACCATCCTCGAGTTCCTCCAGTCCGAAGACCTCGGCTTCTTCGAGAAGGGCGAGGGCTGGAAGGCCGTCGAGGAGGGCGTCACCGACCGCGACGGCGCGTTGCCCATCAACACCTCGGGCGGTCTGAAGTCGAAGGGGCATCCCCTCGGCGCGTCCGGCGTGGCACAGGCCTACGAGATATACGCGCAGTTGATGGGCGAGGCCGGCGCGCGGCAGGTCGAGGCCGAGACCGGACTCGCCTGCAACGTCGGCGGGTTCGGCAACTGCGTCACGACGACAGTCATGGAGGCACGACGATGACCGACGACAGCGACGGACACGAGATGGAGGCGTACCGCTACCCCGACGGCAGCATCACGTACCCCGGTCACCTCCTCGGCCCCGGCGGCGAGGAGGCCGTCGGCACCGTGGACCTCAGCGACTACACCGCCGAGATAGTGACGTGGACCACTTCGACGGCCCCGCCGCCGGGCGTCCGCGAACCGAACCACCTCGCCATCGTGGAGTTCGACGTCGACGGCGAACCCGTCCGCGCCATCGGCCAACTCACGACCGGCGACGTGGACATCGGCGACGAGGTGCGACCGGTGTACGCCGACGAACTCCGCGACCCGGACGCCGGCATCCGCGAACCCGAGAGTCAGGACTGGGACGGCTTCCGATTCGAACCGGTGTGACCGTCTTCGGGGGAGTCTGACCGGCCCCGGGAGGCGAGGACGGCCATCGAGAGACCCAAAACAGTTTCCGACGAGGAACCGTCCCCATAGATGGTAGCGTTCGAACCATGACGACGGAGACCGAAGGTGTCCAGCAGGCAATCGCCGCGTCGGCGTCCCCCGCCGCGGAGTTCGCCGACCTCTCGCGCCGCAGACAGGTGGAGGTGTTCTTCTCGCTCCCGGAGACGGTCCAACAGTCGCTCCTGACCGACATGGACGTCCGTCAGGTTCGACGGTTCGTGCGGCGACTCGACCCCGACGAGGGGGCCGACGTCCTCGGACTCGTCGACGAGGAGACGCGGACGGAGGTGCTGCGGCGACTCGACGAGGACCGCCGGGACGCGCTGTCGTACCTCCTGGAGTTCGACCCGGAGACGGCCGCGGGCCTGATGCACCTCGACTACGTCACCGTGGACGTCGAGCGGAGTCTCGCGGACGCCGCGCGCCGCGTCGAACGGTTCGAGGAGCGGAACGACGACGTCCCGACGATATTCGTCGTCGACGACGAGGAGTTCGTGGGCGAGCTCCCCGGTCAGGCGTTGGCGCTGGCGGGTGACAAGTCCGAACGCCTCCGCGACCACGTCGAAGAGACGCCCGTGGTGACGTACGATACCCCCGATACCGAGGTGGTCGACGTGTTCCGACGCGCGCCGGAACGCTCCGTCGCCGTGCTGGACGACGACAGGACCATCCTCGGCGTCATCTACGCGGGCGACCTCCTGCGCGTCATCGAGGAGGAGGCGAGCGAGACGCTGTACGAGTTCACCGGCGTGCAGGAGGAAGAGAGCATCCTCGACGGACCGCTCACCAAGGTCCGGTATCGGTACAAGTGGCTCATCATCAACCTCGGGACGGCGTTCCTCGCCGCCGCCGCCGTCGGCGTGTTCGAGGACACCATCGCCGCCTTCACCCTCCTCGCGGTGTACATGCCCGTCGTCGCCGGGATGGGGGGCAACGCCGGCACGCAGTCGATGGCGGTGACCGTCCGGGGCATCGCACTCGGTCAGATATCGTTGCCGACGGGCCGGCGCGCCGTCGTCAACGAAGCCGTCGCGGGGGCCGCCAACGGACTCATCACGGGCGTCCTCGTCGCAGTCATCGCGACGGTGTTCAATCAGAGCCCGCTGTTGGGTCTCGTCCTCGGCGTCTCGATGGTGCTGAACCTCGTCATCGCGGGGTTCTTCGGGACCATCATCCCGCTCGTCCTCGACCGAGTCGGCAAGGACCCGGCGACGTCCGCGACCATCTTCATCACCACCGCGACGGACGTCCTCGGCTTCTTCATCTTCCTCGGACTGGCGCAGAACGTCCTCTGAGGGCCAGCGCGTCCGTTGACGGCGTCGTCTCGGGACCGAACCGCGGCCCCGCGCCGGGGCCGGCCTCCAGTCCGCTCCGGGGTCGTCCCGGTCGTCGCGGCGTCAGGCCCCGTCCTCTCGTCTCTCGTCGTCCCCGGCGTCGGCGTCCTCGCCATCCGACTGCGATTCCGCGTTTCCGACCTCCTCGTCGCTCGCGTCGCCGTCCGCTCCACCGCCGCGAACCTCCTTCCGTATCGACTCCAACTCCGCGTCCACGTCCACCTGCGGCGTCTCTTCTTCCTCCGCCGCGTCGGCTTCGTCGCCCACGTCGATGGTGACCGGCCCGTCGTCGTCGGTTCGGCGGCCTTGACCGCTTCGCCGGTCGCTCTGTCGGTCGTCGTCCCGTCGCCGGTCCTCGCGGTACCCGTACCGGTTCCGCTCTCGCTGCCGTTCGGCCTCCTCGATGCGGGTCTCTATCTCGCCCATCAGGTCGCGCGCGTCGGTCACGATGTCGCGCGACTCCGCGTCCGGCGGGAGGTCCGAGAGCGCCTCCCGCAGGTCGTCGAGGGCGCGGTCCACGCCCGAGAGCGCTTCGCGCCCGACGCCCGTCATGGTCAACCGCTCCGCCGTCGACCGCCGTCGGTCGCCGGCGTCGAACACCGAGCGGTCGGGGTCGGCGAGGCGGAGGACGTTCCGCAGCAGTTCCAGCGAGCGAATCGTCGTCTCCAGCACCGAGATTATCGTCGGGATGGTGTACTCCTCGGTGAAGCGGAGCATCTCGCTGAACGACGGCGGGCGCGGGAGCGGTCGGTCGCGACCCGACCGGTCCTCCCGGTCGTCGCGACGGCGGTAGCCGTAGCGCTCGGCCTCACGCGCGGTCGGGCCGCCGCGCCGCCGGTCGCTCCGGCCGCGTCGTCGCTCTCGCCGGCCGTCGCCGTCGTCGCGGCCGCCGCGCTCTCGTTCGCGGAGTTCGTGGCGCAGGTCGCCGAGCGTCCGGTCGAGGTCGGCGAGGAGGTCTGCGAGGTCGTCGTCGGGGTCACGTCGCTCGCTCATACGTCTCCATTCGGGACCGGGAGAGAAAAGCTGTCGCCGTCGCGGGGTCGCTACGGGACGTTCACTCGAACTGCCCGCGGCGGTACTGCACCGGCCACTCCACGTCCGTGTCGAGTTCGTGGGCGGCCTCCAGCGTGAAGTACGGGTTGCGGAGGAACTCACGGCCGACGACGGCCACGTCCGCCCGTCCGTTCCGAATGAGCTGGTCGGCCTGTTCGGCCTCGGTTATCTTCCCGACCGCACCGACGGCGGCGTCGGTGGCCGCCCCGACGCGTTCGGCGTAGGGGACCTGATACCCCGACCCGGGGTCGGGTACCTGCTGATCGGGGTGGATACCGCCGGCGCTCACGTCTATCAGGTCCGCGCCCGCGTCGGCGAGGAGGGGCGCGAGGCGGGCCGACTGGTCGAGGTCCCACGACTCGCGGTCCGGGAGCCAGTCGGTCGCGGAGATGCGGACGAACACCGGCCTGTCGTCGGGCCACACCTCGCGCACAGCGGCGGTCACCTCGCGGACGAGTCGCGTCCGGTTCTCGAACGACCCGCCGTAGTCGTCCTCGCGGTGGTTGGTCACGGGCGAGAGGAACTCGTGCAGGAGGTAGCCGTGCGCGGCGTGGACCTCCGCTATCTCGAACCCCGCGTCGAGGGCGCGTTCGGCGGCGGCGCGGAAGTCGTCGATGACCGTCTCGATATCTGCGGCGGTCATCTCGCGCGTCGCCGCCTCGCCCTCGGCGTAGGGGTACGGGGCCGCCGCCGGCGCGACGGTCTCCCATCCGCCCTCGCTCTCGGGAATCGGCGTCGAGTCCTCCCACGGGACGGTCTTGCTCGCCTTCCGACCCGCGTGGGCGAGTTGGATGCCCGGAACGCTCCCCTGTCCGCGGACGAACGCGGTCACGTCCGCGAGGGCGTCGGCGTGGGCGTCCGACCAGATGCCGAGGTCGGACGGCGTGATTCGACCCTCGGGCGAGACGGCCGTCGCCTCGCTCATGACGACGCCGGCGCGGCCGACGGCGCGACTGCCGAGGTGGACGAGGTGCCAGTCGTTCGCCAGTCCGTCCTCGGCGGAGTACTGGCACATCGGCGAGACCATCACACGGTTCGGGAGTTCCGTCCCTCGGAGCGTGAGGGGACTGAACAGCGACGCAGTCATCACCGCCGCTTGGGCCGGCGGCGGAAAACCCTTGTCGACCCCGGAACGCGACGAGGGTGACTTCGGTTTAGGCGGACCAAACTGACTTATCCCCCGACCCACCACTGGGGGATATGGAACGTCTCGACGGCGAAGAACTGGACGGCCCCGACAGTCCCGACTCGACGGTCGCGGCCCACCAGTCGTCCCCGGAGCGAACCGTCTTCACCGAACAGGGCAACCGCGACGCCTGGATTTCGCTCGACGCGGAGTCGACGGTCGAACTCGAACGGTAGTCTCGAAAAAGCGCAGTCGACGCCGACCGATTCTCGCGACGTTACTCCTGCTGGCTCTGCACCGGCGGTTCGCCCTCGTGGACGGCCTGCTCGAAGACGAGCGTGTCGTCTTCGAGGTAGTGTTCGATGTGGTGGGCGTCGTCTTCGACGTGTTCCATGTTCTCGCGCAGCATGTGCGCCGTCGTGTGGTCACCGAGGTTCTGCGCCAGTTCGACGTGGTCGCGCAGGTGCTCGATGATGTCGCCGTACATCTCCATGTCGTTCCGCATCGAGGTGCGGATGTCGTAGACGTCTTCGCCCTCGAACGTGACCGGGGCGCGGTCCTCCTGCGCGGTCGGTCCGGAGACGGGGACGCCGCCGAGGGCCTGCACGCGTTCGGCGAGTTCGTCGGCGAACTCCTCGGCGTGTTCGTACGCCTCCTCGAAGAACAGGTGCAGGTCGCGGAACTCCGCGCCCTCGACGACCCAGTGGTGCTTCTTCAGTTGGTGGTACAGCACGTACGTGGCCGCGAGGTCCGTGTTCAACGCGTCCACGATCTGTTCTGCGCGGTCGGCGTCGATACGAAGCGCCTCGCTACCCTCTACGTCGCCCGCCTGCTGACGGACGTTCTTCTGGGAGCTCATTACAGTCGTTCGTTCGCCCGCCAGCAACTTAATCATTTCCACGTCTGGAACATTTTTTTGGTCAATCGAAAACTGTAGTGGATATTTTGGCAACCCAAACTTCTGAAATCCGTTCCTCGCGTCGCCCCCGTCCCGCACGCTTTTACGCGCTTCCCCCCACGAGACGACCGTGCGCGTCGTCTCGCTCCTCCCCTCGGCCACCGAACTGCTGTACGCCCTCGACGTCGACCCCGTCGGCGTCTCCCACAGTTGCGACTACCCGCCCGTCGCGCGCGAGAAACCGGTCCTCACGAGCACGGCCATCGACTACGGCGACGACCGGTCGGCCGCGGACATCGACCGGCAGACGCGGCGCGTCGAGGGTGGCGTCTACGACGTCGACGAGGGTCTCCTCGCGGAACTCGACCCCGACCTCGTCGTGACGCAGGCGACGTGTGAGGTGTGCGCAGTGGACGCCTCGGACGTGCTGGCGGCGGTGGAACGCCGCGACGTCGACGCCGAGGTGCTGACGCTCGACCCCCACTCGCTGTCGGACGTGCTCGACGACGTGGAACGCGTCGGCGCGGCGGCAGGTGCGTCCGAACGCGCCGCGTCGCTCCGCACGTCGTTGACGGCGCGCGTCGACCGGGTCACCGACCGGGCCGCGGCGACGACGGACCGGCCGCGAACGGCCGTCTTCGACTGGACCGACCCGGTCATCGCCGGCGGCCACTGGGTGCCGGGCATGGTCGAACGCGCCGGCGGCACGCCCGGACTGGTGACGAACGGCCCGTCGAAACCGCAGCGCTGGACGGACGTGCGCTCGTTCGACCCCGAAGTGCTCGTCGTCGCGCCCTGCGGATTCGGCGTCGAACGGCGGCCGACGCCCTCGCCGACCTCCGCTCGAAGGACGGTTGGGACGACCTGACGGCGGTGCGCGACGGGAACGTCTTCGTCGCCGACGGCAACGGCCACGTGAACCGCCCCGGTCCGAGACTCGTGGACTCCGTCGAACTGCTCGCGTCGTGCATCCACCCCGAGCGATTCGACGCGCCCGCACCGGACGTGGTACGGCGCGCCGACGCCGGTCCCCGGGCCTAGTCGGCGTCGACGGCGCCGACGAACGCGCGCTGTTCGTCGAGAACCTCGCGGTCGAGCGCGAACGTCAGGTCGCGTTCGTCGCGGCCGAGTGCCGCCGCGACGGCGCCGTCCGGGCGGACGACCAGCGACCGGCCCGCGTACGTCGCCTGCCGCGCCCCCGGGACGTCGCGTCGGCCGGTCCGCCCCGCGCCGACCAGCCACCTGACGCCGTCGAGGGCGCGGGCACGACAGAGCAGACGCCAGTTCTCCGAGTGTGCCGCCGGCCACGCGCCGACGACGAACAACGCGTCCACGCCCGCGTCGGTCATCGCCGCGCTCTCGCCGACGAAGTTCAGGTCGTAGCAGGTGAGCAGTCCGGCGTCGCCGGCGGGCGTCTCGACGACGACGCGGTCGCTCCCCGCCTCGAGCATCGACGCCTCGCCGCCCCACAGGTGCCGCTTTCGGTAGACGGCGTGCGTCCCGTCGGGCCGGACGTACGCGGCGGCGTTGTAGAGCGTCTCGCCGTCGCGTTCGACGTACCCCGCCAGCACGTCGACGTCGTTGTCGGCCGCGACGGGCGCGAGGTGGTCGAGCGCCGCCGGTCGCGTCAGCGCCGCGTCGGCCACCCGGTCGTCGGCGACGAACCCGGTCAGGGCGTACTCGGGGAACAGGGCGACGCGCACGTCGTCGGGAAGCGCGCCGGTCCGTT
Source organism: Halogeometricum sp. CBA1124 (assembly GCF_009741955.1). Classification (NCBI taxonomy): domain Archaea; kingdom Methanobacteriati; phylum Methanobacteriota; class Halobacteria; order Halobacteriales; family Haloferacaceae; genus Halogeometricum; species Halogeometricum sp. CBA1124. The sequence continues at coordinate 59,941 of NZ_WPCD01000005.1, forward strand.
CGCGAATCGTCGCGGCGTTCCGCTTCGGTCTGAGGTCGGCGACGGCCAGTTGAGGGACGGCGACTGTTGGCCCGGTCACGTCCTCGGAGGCGACGCCCGCGTGCAAAAACGCTCGCCCTTCGACCTCTCGCTCGGCGAGAGAGTCGCGTGGACTGACGGTACGCGTCTCGGTGTGCGAACACGCGACAAGGTAAAGTCCGCAGAGAGTCATGTACAGGTACTGGTCGTCAGACGCACGTCGTGCGAGGCGACCAGCGCGCGGTCGGTGTTAGGTGTCGCGGTTCGTGTCATGGTCCGCGACGTGGGTAGGGCATCGACCGTGCCACCTTTCGGCGTTCCCCGTTCACGGCTGTGAAGGGAAACGCTCTTTTCGGACACGGTCCGACTCAGAGTATATGAGCGACGGGGACGACGAGACGCCGGAAGACACGTCCGCGGAGACGCAGTCGGACGCGTCCGAAGAACCGACGGATGCCGAGGAGTCGACGGACGCCGAGGCGTCCGAAGAGATCACGGCTGAGAGCCTGAACGAACGCCTCGACGCCGTCGAGGAGGACCTCGAGGCGGCCGAGACGGAGTCGGACCTCGACGCGGTCGAATCCGACCTCGACGACGTCGAGTCGGACCTCGAAGCCGCGGACCTCCCGGAACCGGACGAGGACGACGACGACGCCGAGGACCCGCGTGCGGACCTCGAATCCCGCGTCTCGGACCTCCGCGAGGACCTCGAATCACAGCGCGGCCCGTACGCCGAGGACGTCGTCGACGACATCGAGTCGGCGAAGTCGAAGGTGACGGAGACGCGGTGGACCGAGCGCGGCGAGGGCGAAATCGTGGACGTCGTCGAGTCGTTCGCGGCCGACGTGAACGAGATTCTGGACGCGTCCGTCTCCGTCGACGGCGACTCGGAGGAGGACCTGGCCGCCGCCCTCGACGACGCGGCAGACGCCGTCGAGTCCGCGTCGCTCGACGCCGACGACGACGCCGACACCATCGCCGCCCTCCTCGAAGCGACCGACGACCTGGAGTCGGGGCTGGAGGACTCACAGGAGTGGGACGACCTGGAGACGAACGAGAAGCTTCAGGCGGAGGGCTTCTACGACGTGCTCGGCCACTACAAGGACTTCCCGCCGGAACTGTCCGCGCTGAAGGAGTGGGAGAAGCGCGGCCGCGCCGACATGATCATGCTGGCGAAGGACAGCCTCCAGTCGGAGTTCATGCAGGAGTACTGCATGGACGCGTTCGTCCGGATGGCCGACCCCTCGGTGTTCGACGAGATGCACCAGTTGGCCCAGCGACGCGACAAGACCGCCATCAAGGCGCTCGGGAGGATGGGGTCGGGCGCGGAGGACGCCGTCGAGACGCTGGTCGAGTACGTCGACACCGACTCCGACCCGGCGCTCCAGAAGGTGACGTTCAAGGCGCTGGGCGAGATCGGCTCGTCCGACGCGACGCAGGCCATCGCGGACAAACTGGTGATGGACAACGACAACGTGCGACCGTACGCCGCGCGCGCCCTCGGCCTCATCGGCGACACGCGCGCCGTGAAGCCGCTGTCGGACACGCTCGAATCCGACGAGAACGACACCGTCCGCGCGGCCGCCGCGTGGGCGCTGCGCCAAATCGGCACCGAAGACGCGCTCGAAGCGGCCGCCGACTACACCGACGAGCGCTCCTACCTCGTCCAGCACGAGGCCGAACTCGCCCGCGACAGCCTCGGCGACGCGGACGCCGACGCACCGACGGCCTGACCGGCCACCCGAGGCTCGCGCCCCGTCCTGCACCGTTTTCTCGCCTCACGCCGCACCGCCGAGCGACGGCCCCGGCGCGCCCGCAGGTTCAAGAGGGATGCCGCGGCCAGCGACCCCGTGTCGAACGCCCGTCGCCTCCTCGCCTTCGCCCTCGCCGGTGCGTTGCTCGTTCAGGCCTGCGGCGTCGCCGCCGGCGCGGCCGTCGTCGGTTCGGGTGCCCCTGCCGGCGCGTATGCCACCGCTGGCGCGGATGCCGACGCCGCGGACGCCGAACGCACGGCCGGCAGAGCGAACGCGACGACCCCGCGCGTCCTCGCCGTCTACCCGAACCCCGTCGCCGCGGACGACGCGGGCGAGTTCGTCGCCGTCCGCGTCGGCGACGTG
>NZ_WPCD01000228.1:0-5518 GCF_009741955.1 Halogeometricum sp. CBA1124
GGCAAGTCCACGCTCGTCGGCTCTCTCGTCACCGGACAGGCCGACAACGGCGAGGGGAGCACGCGCGGCTTCCTCGACGTGCAACCGCACGAGGTCGAACGCGGCCTCTCGGCGGACCTCTCGTACGCCGTCTACGGCTTCGGCGACGACGGCCCGGTCCACCTCCGCAACCCCCACCGCAAGTCCGACCGCGCCCGCGTCGTCCAGGAGTCCGACCGCCTCGTCTCCTTCGTCGACACCGTCGGTCACGAACCGTGGCTCAGAACGACGATTCGCGGCCTCGTCGGCCAGCGACTCGACTACGGCCTCCTCGTCGTCGCGGCGGACGACGGCCCGACGAAGACGACGCGCGAACACCTCGGCATCCTCCTGGCGATGGAACTGCCCACCGTCGTCGCCATCACGAAGGTGGACGCCGTGAGCGAGGACCGGGTGCAGGAGGTCGAACGCGAGGTCGAACGCCTCCTGCGCGACGTCGAACGCACCCCCCTCCGCGTCGAACGCCACGGCGTCGAGGCGGCCGTCGAGGAGATAAGCCCCTCGGTGGTCCCCGTCCTCCGGACCAGTGCGGTGACGATGGAGGGCCTCGACCAGTTGGACGCGTTCTTCCAGCGCCTGCCGAAGACCACCGCCGACGCCCGCGAGGACTTCCGGATGTACATCGACCGGACGTACTCGGTCACCGGCGTCGGCGCCGTCGCCTCCGGAACCGTCAACTCCGGCAGCGTCGAGGCGGGCGACGAACTCCTCGTCGGCCCGATGGCCGACGGGTCGTTCCGCGAGGTGGAGGTGCGCTCCATCGAGATGCACTACCACCGCGTGGATCGGGCGAAGACGGGCCGCATCGTCGGCATCGCCCTGAAAGGCGTCAAGGAGTCGGAGATAGAGCGCGGGATGGTGCTGCTCCCCGCGGACGCCGACCCCACACCCGTGCGGTCGTTCGAGGCGGACGTGATGGTGCTGAACCACCCGACCCGCATCCGGGACGGCTACGAACCGGTCGTCCACCTCGAAACCGTGAGCGAGGCGGTGGTCTTCCACCCCGACGGCGGCCAACTTCTCCCCGGCGACACGGGGGAGGCGACGGTGGAGTTCAAGTTCCGCCCGTACCTCGTCGAGGAGGGCCAGCGGTTCGTCTTCCGCGAGGGGAGTTCGAAGGGCGTCGGCACCGTCACGGCGATTCACGAGGACTGACGCGGCGTCGCCGCCGCGGACCGACGCCGAGCCGTCCGCACACCTCGTTCGGTTATCAGAGACTGTAATCTGTTCTGAAAGCTTTTGTCGCTCCCGCCGAGAGGCCACCCATGGAACTGAGTGGGTACGCGTTCGGTCGGGTCTGCGACGTCGAACCCGACCGGACCGACAGGGGAGTCGTCGACGTGCACGTCCCGCAGTCCGACTACGACAGGCGCGACGAGAAGGCCGTCCACGACTACGGCTGGGGGCCGTTCTGCTCGTTCGGCGTCCCCGACGACGGGACGCACTGCCCCGGCGTCTACGCCATCGCCGTCGAGGACGACGTCGTCTACGTCGGCGAGACGAAGGACCTCTACGAGCAGTTCGCCAACGGCTACGGCCGCATCTCCCCGGCGAACTGCTTCGCGGGCGGCCAGCAGACCAACTGCCGACTGAACACGGCCATCTTCCACGCCGCCCGCGCGGGCGACCGTGTGTCGCTGCACCTGCACGCGACGGACGACTTCGGCGGCACCGAAGAGGAGAACCGGGCGCTCCGCCGCATCATCAAAGACGACCTGGTGACGGCGCTCGACCCCGCCTGGAACAAGGGGAACGGAACCGCCGATACCGCGGCGTCCGAGGCCGAGACGGCCGCGTCGACGACGGAGGCGCCGCCGGAACGGACCGAACGCCCGGCGGCCGAGGCCGAGACGCCAGCCGAGGGGCCGAACGCCCGGCGGCCGAGACGGAGGCGCGAACGACCGAGAGAGAGGCGCGGACGACCGACGCCGGGTCACCGACGACCGACGCCGACCCGTCGACGCCCCGTCCGTCCGTCGACGGGGCGGAGTCGGAGTTCGTCCCCGCCGCGCCCGAAGCGGAACGGACGGGGTCGGCCCGGTCGACGACGGAGCGTCCGGAGGCGAGCGAGCGTGCCGAGAAGACCGAGCCCTCGACGCCGCTGGAGCGACCGGAACCGACCGAGTGCGGGACTGCGGACCGCGCCGAACGCTCGGAGCGGCCGGTGGACGCCCCGGCCGACGACGCCGAGGCCGACGAGTTCGCCGAACTGCGCGCCTACCTCGCGGACCACGAACACGACCGAATCGAGCGGACGTTCGCGGACCTGGAAGTCGTCCTCGACGGCCACCTCCCGACCGAGGCGCGGCGGTGGCAGCGCTGGTGGACGAACGACGAGTCGTCGCACCCGCACTCGCGGGCGTGGCTTCGAGCGGGATACGAGGTGGCCGAGGTGTCGCTGCCCGAGGGCCGCGTCGTCTTCGAGCGTCGCGAACGCGACGGGACGGGTTCGGCGTCGGTCGAACGGCCGCCGGTCGGCCGCGTCTCACCACGGCGGCGGGAGTAGTCCCGCCAACCCGTCAAGTCGGTAGTCGGCGCTCGCCGTCGCCGCGTCGGCGTCCGGGGGCGACGCCGGAATCCACACCGAGCGCAGACCCGCGGCGGCGGCCCCGCGCACGTCGGACTCGACGGAGTTCCCGACGTGGACGGCGCGTTCGGGCGCGGTGTCGAGTCGGTCGAGCGCGACGCGGAACGGTTCCGGGTCGGGCTTCGGTTCCGTCTCGTGCGCCGCGTACACCACCGTCTCGACGATGTCACCGACGCCGCTGGCGTCGACTTTCTGCGACTGCGCGTCCTTCGGGCCGTTGGTGACGACGCCGACGCGGTAGCGGTCCGCGAGCGTTCGGAGGACGCGTTCGGCCTCCGGGAGCAGTTCGACGTTCCGGTGGTCACGCGACGCCGCGAAGGCGTCGGCGACCCGTCGCCCCACGTCGGGGTCGTGACCGCGCGCCTCGCAGATGGCGGCGAAGCAGTTCCGGCGGAGTTCGGCCATCGGCGTGTCCCAGTCGGCGAACTCGTCGAACCGGTCGTAGTAGGCGTCGACGGGGAACAGCGGGTCCACCCCGCACGCCTCGAACGCCTCGGACAGCACCGTCGCCGTCGACCGGCGGTACCGGACGAGCGTGTCGTCGAGGTCGAACAGGACGGCTTCGACGGGCGAATCTGTCACACGACCACGTCGGACTCCCGTCGGACGAACGTTTCGGTCGGGTCGCGCGGTCGGACGACCGTCGGCGGTGCAGGGCGTCGACGGTGCCCGACCACGCCACGGCGGCGCGGCGTTTAACCGGTACGACGCCTATCCCCCCGACATGGTGTCGCTCGCCGCACTCTCGCTGGTCGTCCTCCTGACGGGGACGGAACTCCTCTTCAGCGGACTGGACGCGTTGAACCTCAGACACGGCGCTCGCGCGGTCCGCGAGTCGGAGGCGTGGGTCCGCGAGCAGTTGGGGGTCGACTCGCCCGACCGGATGCTGGCGTACCAGCGTGCGAAGACGGTACTGTCGCGCGCGCAGTCGTGGCTCGGCGTCCTCGGCGTCCTCGCCGTCGTCCTCTCGGGCCTGTTCGGCGACGTCGTCGGACTGCTGGTCGAGACGGGCCTGCCGACGGTGCTGCAGGGCGTCGTCCTCCTCGTCGGCGCGGTGGTGCTCGTCCGTCTCCTCGGCGCGCCGTTCGACCTCTACGAGACGTTCGTCGTAGAGGAGCGGTTCGGCTTCAACAACCAGACGCCCGGACTCTGGCTCCGGGACCTCGTCGTCGGACTCCTCGTCACCGTCGTCCTCTCGGGCGTCGTGGGCGGCGTCGTCCTCGCCGTCGTCGACGCCCTCCCGACGCTGTGGCCCGTCGCCGGGTGGGTCGTCGTCGTCGGCTTCTCGCTCCTGATGATGGTCGTCTATCCGCGCTTCGTCGCGCCCCTGTTCAACGACTTCGACCCCGTCGAGTCGGGACCGCTCCGTGAGGCCGTCGAGGACGTGTTCGACCGCGCGGGGTTCGAGTGCGAACAGGTGTACGAGATGGACGCGAGTCGGCGCTCCTCGCACTCGAACGCCTACTTCGTCGGCTTCGGCGAGACGAAGCGCGTCGTCCTGTTCGACACGCTGGTCGAGCAGATGGACCGCGAGTCGGTGCAGGCGGTGCTGGCGCACGAACTCGCCCACTGGAAGCGCGGTCACATCTGGAAGCAACTCGGCGCGTCGGCGGTCCAGATGGGCGTCGTGTTCGCCTTCCTCTGGTGGGTCACCGCCTCGCAGTGGGTGTACGCGGCGTTCGGACTCCCGACGGTGACGTACGCCGCCCTCGCCGTCGGACTGCTCTACGCCGGCCCGGTGCTGTCGCTGCTCGCGCCCCTCACCAACCGGCTCTCGCTGGCGCACGAACGCGAGGCGGACGACTTCGCCGCGCGGACGATGGGCGAGTCCGAGTCGATGACGCGAGCCCTGACGACGCTGGCCGGAGAGAACCTGAGCAACCCGTTCCCGCACCCGTGGTACGCCGCGTTCCACTACTCGCACCCGCCGATTCCCGAGCGCATCCGGCGGCTCAGCGAACGGACCGACGAGGCGGACGCGAACGACGCGCCGGCGACGCCCGCCGACTGACCGCCGTCGCGACTATCACCGTCGTCGCAACTGTCACTGCCGTCACCGCCGTCACGACGCTCCCCGTCGTGGCTATCGTCGCCCTCACGACTTGCGACGCCAGAGGCGAACGCCGAGGAGGACGAGCAGACCCGCGACGAAGACGAGCGCCCCCGGTTCCGTGACGGCGAGGAGCGTCTCGACGGGTCCGGCCGGCGGCGCACCCGTGCCCGGACTCGACGGAACCAGCGGTCCTCCGGCGGGCGGAGTCGCGGACCGCACCGCCGCCACGGCGGCGCGGACGACCACCGTCGCCACCGCGAGAACCGCGAGCGCCCCACGTCGTCGGCGAGCGAATCGCGCGCCCGTTCCTCCTCGGCGCCGAGGACGACGCAACTGTCGGCGGCGCCCCAGACGGTCATCTCCCGCCCCTTCTCGGAGTAGCGCGACCCGACGGGTTCGATGAGGCCGGCGTCTTCGAGGTTCGAGACGTGGTGGGCGGCGTTCTGGACGGACGTGCCCACGGCGTCGGCGACGGCGGAGGACGTGGCGGGCGCTTCGAGTATCCGCCGATAGATGCGCCGGCTGGTGGCCGACCCGAGGGCGTCGAGGACGGCGTCGCTCTCTTGGCTCCCGAGGGCGACGTAGCGGGGCGTCTGGTCGTCGTCGGTGCGGTCGACCGTTCGGTGGAGACGGGTGAGTGGATTCGACATCGTCGGAGTCAGGTGCTGGTGTTCGGTCGGAGAGGCGAGACGGCGGCGGAGTCGGCGTCGCCGTCGGCCTCGTCGGGCGCGACGTCGTCGCCGAAGACGATAATCGCCGGCATCCTCGAAGCCCTCGACGACCAGTCGCGACGGCGGTGTTCGTCTCCCACCTCGCCAGCGAGATACGCGAGGCGGCCG
>NZ_WPCD01000119.1:0-11315 GCF_009741955.1 Halogeometricum sp. CBA1124
CGACGCGGACGCCGAGAGCGACGCCGAGTCCGCCGCCCTGGCCGCCCTCGCGGACGGCGAGACGGTCGACGACGAGGACACACTCGACCAACTCGTCTCGCGCAACCTCGTCGAACGCCACGAGGAGACGGTCCGCTCCGTCACCCTCACCGATGCGGGCGTCACCCTCCTCATGGAGGGCGTCGAGGCGGCGGAGACGGTGGACCGCCTCACCCCCGAGATGCTCACCTCCGGCGAGTGGCAGGACGTCGAGTTCACCGAGTACAACGTCGAGGCCGACGCACCCGACGCGCGCGGCGGCAAGACGCACATCCTCCGCCAGACCGCGGACCGAGTGAAGGACGTGCTCGTCGGCATGGGCTTTCAGGAGATGGAGGGACCGCACGCCGACGCGGACTTCTGGATCAACGACTGCCTGTTCATGCCGCAGGACCACCCGGCGCGGACCCACTGGGACCGGTTCGCCCTCGACGTGCCGCCCATCGAGGAGGTGCCCGAGGACCTGGTCGACCGGGTCGAGGACGCCCACCGGAACGGCGTCGGCCCGGACGGCGACGGCTACCACTCGCCGTGGTCCGAGGACTTCGCCCGCGCCATCGCCCTCCGGGGACACACCACCTCGCTGTCGATGCGCTACCTCTCGGGGTACGAAGTCGGCGAGTTGGAACCGCCGCAGCGGTACTTCTCCGTCGAGAAGGTGTACCGCAACGACACGCTGGACCCGACCCACCTGCTGGAGTTCTACCAGATAGAGGGCTGGGTGATGGCCGACGACCTCTCGGTGCGCGACCTGATGGGCACCTTCGAGGAGTTCTACGCGCAGTTCGGCATCACGGACATCCAGTTCAAGCCGCACTACAACCCCTACACGGAGCCGTCGTTCGAACTGTTCGGACGGCACCCCGAGACGGGCGAACTGATAGAGATAGGGAACTCGGGTATGTTCCGCGACGAGGTGCTCGAACCGCTGGGCGTCGACTGCGACGTGATGGCGTGGGGCCTCGCGCTGGAACGCCTGCTGATGCTCATGTACGGCTTCGACGACATACGCGACGTGCACGGGACGATGTCCGACCTCGAACTGCTCCGCGAGACGGAGGTGCTCCGATAATGCCCGTCGTCGACGTTCACCCCGACGAACTGCGCGACCTGACCGGGCACGACGAGAAGTCCGACGAGGAGTTCAAGGAGGACCTATTCGCCCTCGGACTGGAGTTCGAAGGCGAGACCGAGGAGGGGGCGTTCCAACTGGAGTTCGGCCCCGACCGACTCGACAGGCTCTCCGTGGAGGGCGTCGCGCGGTCGCTCCGCTACCAGTACGGCGACTCCCGCGGCGTCTACGTGCCGAAGACGAACGACCCCGACTTCACGTTCGTCGTGGACGAGGACGTGCCGGACCAACGGCCGTACGTCACCGGCGCGATAATCCGCGGGGTCGACCTGGACGAGGACGCCCTCGACTCGCTCATCCAACTGCAGGAGAAACTGCACGCGACGATGGGTCGCAAGCGCGCGAAGGGCGCAATCGGCATCCACGACCTGACGATGCTGAAGGGCGAGGTGCTCACCGAGGAGTCGGGCGGCAACTCCATCACCTACACCGGCGTCGACCCCGACGGCGACACGTTCGTCCCCCTCGACGCCGACGCGGAGATGACGCCCGCCGAGGTCCTCGAACGCCACCAGACGGGTCAGACGTACGCCGACCTCGTCTCGGAGTACGACCGCTACCCGGCGATATACGACGAACTCGGCCTGTTCTCGTTCCCGCCGGTCATCAACGGCCGCCGGACCGAGGTGTCCACCGAGTCCCGCGAACTGCTCGTCGAACTCACGGGGACCGACCAGTGGACCATCGACCGGATGTGCAACATCGTCTGCTACGCCCTCGACGCGCGCGGCGCGACCATCGAGGAGGTCGAAGTCGAGTACGAGTCGGGCTCTCTCGTCCGGCCGGACTTCGAGGTGGACACGAAGCACGTCTCGCACGACCGCATCGAGACGATGCTCGGCGTCGACCTCGAACCGCGCGAGGTGGTGGACCTGTTCGAACGGTCCGGCCTCGACGCGAACGCGGACGACGGTGCCGACGCGGACGCCGAGAGCGACGACGTGGTCTACGAGGTGTCGATTCCGCCGTACCGCGTGGACGTGCTCCACCCGTTGGACCTCATCGACGACGTGGGACGCGCGTACGGCTTCAACGAACTCGAACCGCGCTACCCGAACGTGGGGACGGTCGGCGGCCGCCACGAACGCTCCCGACTGGAGGACGCGGCCCGCAACTCCCTCGTGGGACTCGGCTTCGAGGACATGCTGAACTTCCACATGACCAGCGAGGCGGAGGTGTACGACCGGATGCGCGTCGAACCCGGACGTTCGGTTCTCGGCGGCGGCGACGCCGCGGAGATAACCGGCCCGTACAGCGAGGACTACACCATCCTCCGCACGTGGGCGCTCCCCTCCCTGCTGATGGTCCTGGAGAACAACACCCACCGCGCGTACCCGCAGGACCTCGCCGAAATCGGACTGGTCGCCGAACGCGACGACTCGGTGAACACGCGCGTCGCCGAACGGCGACACGTCGCCGGCGCCCTCGCCCGTCACGACGCCACCTTCGAGGACGCGAAGGCCCGCCTCCAGACGCTCTGCCGCGACTTCGGCGTCGAACTGGAGACGCCCGCCACCGACCACCCGTCGTTCATCGACGGCCGCGTCGCCAGCGTCGTCGTCGACGGCGCGGACGTGGGCGTCGTCGGCGAGATTCACCCTGCGGTGCTGGTCGAACACGACCTGGAACTGCCCGTCGCGGCGTTCGAGTTCGACCTCGACGCACTGCGGTAGACCGGCGGCGTCTCGTCGTCTCGCTCCGTTCGCTGTCTGCTCGCCGGCCGCGGTGCCACTACGGTGCCGACGGCGGCCGAGAAAAATAACCCAAGCTAATCGTACGCGAGGCAAAATTATCTTCAAGTATTTTTCTCGAAATCATCGAAATGTTTAGTACGCCGTCGCGCGGTATCTTTCATGAACGATTCTGACGAGCGATTCGAGACGCTGGCCGTGACCTACGGCGAACGGGGGCAACGACCCGCCCCGGGCGTCGAAGACGTGGCCGTCCCCATCCACCTCTCCTCGACGTACGCGGTGCCGGAGATAGACCCCGATGCGTCGCTGGAGACGCTCGACCCGGACGCGGGCGAGTATCTCTACTCGCGGCTTTCGAACCCGACGCGGAACGCGCTTGAACACCGTCTCGCGGCGCTGTGCGGCGCCGACGACGCGCTGGCGTTCGCCTCCGGGACGGCCGCCATCGTGACGGCCATCTCGGCGGCCGTCGAACCCGGCGACCACGTCGTCGCGTTCGAGGACCTCTACGGCGGTACGAGGTCGATGCTCACGCGCTACTTCGAGGACCGACTCGGCGTCGAGACCACGTTCGTGGACGCGCGTGATACGGCGGAAGTCGAGGCGGCGATGCGCGAGGAGACGTCGCTGGTCTGGATGGAGACGCCGACGAACCCGCTGCTGCGACTCTGCGACGTGGAGGCCGTCGCCGCCGTCGCCGAGGAGTACGGGGCGACGCTCGGCGTCGACAACACGTTCGTCGGGCCGCAGTTCCAGCGACCGCTCGAACTCGGCGCGGACGTGGTCGTCCACTCGACGACGAAGTACCTCAACGGGCACTCGGACTCCATCGGCGGCGCACTCGCGACGAACGACGAGGCGTACCTCGAGGAGGTGCAGTTCCTCCAACGCGTCGGGATGGGCAACATGCTCGCGCCGTTCGACGCCTACCTCACCCTCCGCGGCCTGAAGACGCTCCCGCTCCGGATGGAGAAGCACGCCTCGAACGCGCAGGCCGTCGCCGAGTTCCTCGCCGACCACCCGTCGGTCGAAGCCGTCCACTACCCCGGGCTGGCGTCGCACCCGCAACACGAACTCGCCTCCCGGCAGATGTCGGGCTACGGCGGGGTCCTCTCCGTCGAGTTGGGGACGGACCTCGACGGCGTCGCGCGGTTCGTCGCCGCTCTCGACCACTTCCCGCTGGCGGTCAGTCTGGGCGGGGTCGAGTCGCTCGTCGAGCACCCGGCGTCGATGACGCACTCGCCGCTCTCGCAGACCGAACGCGACTCGCTCGGCATCTCCGACAGCCTCCTCCGCATCTCCGTCGCGTCGAACACGAGGCGGACCTGCTCGCGGACCTCTCGAACGCGCTCGACGCCGTCTGACCGGACACACCGTCCGTCTTCTCGGACACGCCGTCCGTCGCTCCGGTCGCGCGCTCACCGCCGCGTCCGCCGTCCCGGCCGTCGGCGCAGGCGGCACGCTCGGGGCGTCTCCCCCGACCAATCGAGTGACTTAACACGCCTTCCGGTGGTACACTTTCCTATCAATGCCGAGCGGAGAATACGACCCCGAGACGGTCGAAGCGAAGTGGCAAGACAGGTGGGTCGAGGAGGACACGTACGCGTACGACGACAGCGCGGTAGACGCCGACACCGCCTTCTCCATCGACTCGCCGCCGCCGACGGTTTCGGGGAGTCTCCACTGGGGCCACGCCTACGGCTTCACGCTGCAGGACTTCGTCGCTCGGTTCGAGCGGATGCGCGGAAAAGAGGTGTTCTTCCCGTTCGGCTTCGACGACAACGGCATCGCCTCGGAGCGACTGACCGAGGAGGAACTCGACGTTCGCCATCAGGACTACGACCGGCGCGAGTTCCAACAGATGTGCCGCGAGGTGTGCGAACGCTACGAGGCCGAGTTCACCGAGAAGATGCAGAACCTCGGCATCTCCATCGACTGGGAGCAGACGTACCAGACCATCTCGCCGGAGGTCCAGCGCATCTCGCAGCTCTCGTTCGTCGAACTGTACGACGACGGTCGCGAGTACCGCCAGCGCGCCCCGGCCATCTGGTGTCCCGAGTGCGAGACGGCCATCTCGCAGGTCGAGACCGAGGACGACGAACAGGACAGCCACTTCCACGACATCGCCTTCGAAGTCGTGGACAGCGAGGAACGGAGTTCCTCGGACAGTCGGACGGAGTCCGACGACAGCCAGGAGGAGTTCGTCATCTCCACGACGCGCCCTGAACTGCTCCCCGCGTGCGTCGCCGTCTTCGTCCACCCCGACGACGACTCGAACCAGCATCTCGTCGGCGAGGAGGCGCGGATTCCGCTGTTCGGACAGGAGGTGCCCATCATCGAGGACGAACGCGTGGACCTGGAGACGGGGTCCGGCATCGTCATGTGCTGTACGTTCGGCGACCAGACCGACATCGAGTGGTACCAGGCGCACGACCTGGACCTCCGCATCGCCATCGACGAGTCCGGCACCCTGACCGACGTCGCGGGCGAGTACGAAGGTCTGTCCTCGGAGGCGGCGCGCGAGGAAATCGTCGCTGACCTCGACGAGGCGGGCGCACTGCTGGACCGCCGCGCCATCACCCACACGGTGAACGTCCACGAACGCTGCGGGACGAGCGTCGAGTTCCTCGTCAAAGACCAGTGGTACGTCGAACTGCTGGACAAGACCGACGAGTACCTCGAAGCAGGCCGCGAGATGGACTGGTACCCCGAGAAGATGTTCACGCGGTACAAGAACTGGATCGAGGGGCTCCAGTGGGACTGGTCCATCTCCCGGCAGCGTTCCTCCGGCATCCCGTTCCCCGTCTGGTACTGCGGCGACTGCGAACACGTCGTCGTCGCCGACCGCGAAGACCTGCCGGTGGACCCCCTGAGCGACGACCCGCCCGTCGACGCCTGCCCCGAGTGCGGCCACGACGAGTTCGTCCCCGAGGACGACGTGTTCGACACGTGGGCCACCTCGTCGCTCACGCCCCTCATCAACGCCGGGTGGGACTGGGACGCCGAGAGCGGCGAGACCACGCTGGACCGCGAGGAACTCTACTCGTTCGATATGCGCCCGCAGGGCCACGACATCATCTCCTTCTGGCTGTTCCACACCGTCGTCAAGTGCTACGAGCACACCGGCGAGGTGCCGTTCGACAGCGTGATGATAAACGGGATGGTCCTGGACGAGAACCGCGAGAAGATGTCGAAGTCGAAGGGCAACGTCGTCTCGCCGGACGAGGTCATGTCGAAGTACCCCGTCGACGCCGCGCGCTACTGGGCCGCGGGGTCGGCCGTCGGCGACGACCTGCCCTACTCCGAGAAGGGCCTCCGCGCGGGCGAGAAACTCCTCCGGAAACTGTGGAACGCCTCGAAACTGGTCGATAGCCTCACCGACGACGCCCCCGAGACGTTCGACCACGACGAGTTGCGCGCCATCGACCGGTGGCTTCTGGCCTCTTTGGACCGGGAGATTCAGCACGTCACCGAGAAACTGGAGACCCGCGAGTTCTCGAAGGCCCGCGACGACCTGCGGAGCTTCTTCTGGAACACGTTCTGCGACGACTACCTCGAAATCGCCAAACAGCGCGTCCGCGACGGCGGCGACGCCTCCGCGGCCTACACGCTCCGGACGGCACACCGTCGCTTCCTCAAACTGTTCGCGCCCGTCCTCGCACACGTCACCGAGGAACTGTGGCGCGAGATGCACGGCGACGAGAGCGTCCACGGGACGGCGTGGCCCGAACCGCTCGGACTCGACGCCGACTTCGCGGCGGGCGAGACGGCGATGGCCGTCGTCGGGGCCCTCCGCAAGTACAAGAGCGACAACCAACTGTCGATGAACGCGCCCGTCGACCTGGTGCAGGTGTACGGCGACGTTCGCGGCTTCGAGGCGGACGTCAGCGGCGTCATGCACGTCGAGGAACTGGAGACGCTGGACGAGGAACCGCAGATAGAGTCGGTCGTCACCGGCGTCGACCTCGACTACTCGCTGGTCGGGCCGGAGTTCGGCGCGCAGGTGCCCGACATCGAGGCCGCCCTCGAAGCCGAGGAGTACGAGGTGGTCGACGGCGAACTCCACGCCGCGGGCGCGAACTCGACCCGGAGATGTTCACCATCGAGGAAGAGCGCAGGTACACCGGCGAGGGCGACATGCTCGAAGCGGGCGACGCCGTCGTCATCGTCCGGCACGGCGACTGAAGCGGCGACGACTCCCACGACTCGTCTTCTCTCCTTTTCTCCGTCGCTACCGGTGACCCATCACCACGAGGACGAGTCCGAACAGGACGCCGAGGGCGACGAGGGCGGCACCGCCGATGCCGTACAGTTCCGCGGCGGTGTACTGGAATCGGTCGCCGTATCGGACGATACCGGCAGACAGCAGGAGTGTGAGTCCTGACCCGGTCAGAACGGTCGCGAGGTCGAATCCGGCGGGGTTGCCGAGGTCTGGCACGGTCGTGTGGTCCGCGGGCGCGTCGATAACGGTGGTGGCCGCGGTCGGTCGCGGCCGCAGACGCCCCGGACGCGGTGGCCGTCGCCGTCGGCCGCCGCGGTCAGTCGGTCCCGCCTACGTCGCGTTCGAACTGCCACCCGACGCCGAACGCCTCGGCGACGGTCGCCGCGTCCTCGACGTGCGGGAGCGTCAGCGGGCGGTTCGCGTTCGCGTCGTCTTCGACCTCGTCGGGGTCGGGTGCCGTGAGTCGAACCGCCGTGGCGTCGTCCGTGGCCGCGTCGAAGGTGACGGTCCGCGTCCCGAACAGTCGGTCGACGACGTCCGTCCGGACGGCGACGCCGGTCACGGCCCCGCGTTCGAGGCGGGCCTGCGGTTCGTCCAAGACGGTGTCGTAGACGACGAGTACGTCGCCGTAGCAGCGATACTCGACCGTCCCGACCCGGACGTAGCGCGAGAGCGCTCTCAGCGCCGCGAACGCACTCGCGAGGACGAGCGGGTACACGGCGAGTTGCGGCGCGCCGACGAACACCGCCGCCCCGACGAGGACGTAGAGATACAGGACGGCACTCGTGACGGTGTACCTGACGCCGCGGTAGACGGCGTCGAAGACGGTCACGAGACGACCGGGACGCGTCCGGTAGGCCGGAGACTCGGCGGGGACGGCGACCGGAACGGGAGCTATCTCCGTCTCCGCGCTCCCGAACAGGCGGGCGAACAGTCCGCGCTTCTCCGGGTCGTGTTCGACCTGATACGTCCGGAGGTCGTGCGCGAACTTCCCGACGACGACGACTGTCACGAGGGCCTCGGTGCCGACGGCCGTCACCGCCCCGGCGAGAAACAGGAGCGCGCCGACGGCGAAGAACTGTCTGAACGCGGGCGAGAACGCCGACCGCGGCGAGTGGTGTCTGTACCCCTCGTCGTGGAAGTAGTCGCTCGCCGTCTCGACGCCGTGGCCGACGAACACGCCCACCCCGCCGAGGGCGATGCGCCCGACCATCTCGTCCGTGACCGTCGGGTCGGCGAGTCCGAACAGGCCGAGGACGAGACCGAGTTCCAGCGGTGCGAGAAACGCCGCGGCGACGAGTAGCGGCAGGAGGTTTCGCGGGTAGAGCGGCGGTACCGGTCCGGGGAGCGTCACGCTGCCGCGCTTGCCATGGAACGGGCCGAACAGCCGACTGTCGTCCTCGACGCCGTCGTTCGGGCGCTTCCGCGCGAACGGTATCTTCACGAGCGACCAGCAGAGGACGGCGACGACTTCGACGGCGAAGACGGCGAGGAGGACCGTCGTGGACCACCCGAGAAACAGGACACCGAGCGGTGCGACGGCGTTGGACCCGAGAATCGCGAGGAGTCCGAGTCGCGGCGTGGAGGGACGACGCACAGTCGTGCGAACGAGTCGGGAGACAAACAGGTTACGGTCCGCCGTCGGACGCCCGGTTACAGGTCCGCGCCGACGGCCTCGTCCACCGAGTCGAAGCCGTCGCGGTCGAGGAGTTCCAGCAGTCCCTCGTTGATGTCGCGCGCGAGCGTCGGTCCCTCGAAGACGAGGCCGGTGTACAGTTGGACGAGGCTCGCCCCGGCGCGAATCTTCGCGTAGGCCCCCTCGGCCGAGGAGACGCCACCGACGCGACGACGGGCACGTCCGTTCGCTCGGCGACGAAGCGGACCATCTCGGTGGCGCGGTCCTCGATGGGTGCGCCCGACAGTCCGCCGCGTTCCGCCCGGTTCGGGTTCCGCAGTCCCGACGGACGGTCGGTGGTGGTGTTGGTGGCGACGACGCCGTCCAGGCCGTACTCGGCGACGACGTCGAGGGCGTCCTCGACGGCGGGAGCCGGGAGGTCCGGCGACAGTTTCACCAGCAGGGGGTCGGCGCCGGCGTCGACGAGTTCACCGAGGATGGCCTCCAGCGAGTCGCGGTTCTGCAGGTCGCGGAACCCCTCGCTGTTCGGACAGGAGACGTTGACCGCGACGTAGTCGGCGTGTTCGGCCACTCGCTCGTAGGTGTAGCGGTAGTCCTCGGGCGCGTCGGCCGGCGTGGCCGACTCCGAGAGGGCGAGGTTGACGCCGACGGGTATCTCGGGACGCGGCCCCGCGGCGAGGCGCGCGCCGACGGCGTCCGCGCCCTCGTTGTTCAGCCCCATCCGGTTGATGATGGCCCGGTCCTCGGGCAGGCGGAACATCCGCGGGCGGGGGTTCCCGTCCTGCGCCCGCGCCGTCACGCCGCCGACTTCGACGTGACCGAAGCCGAGTGCGCCGAGAACGTCTGGCACCTCGGCGTTCTTGTCGAACCCGGCGGCGACGCCGATGGGGTTGTCGAAGGAGACGCCGAACGCCTCCGTGCGGAGTCTGTCGTCCGCCACGCGACACCGCGCGGCGAGGGCGTCGGCGACGGGCGTGTGCTGGATGGCACACAGTCCGCGGTGGACGAGTCCGTGCGCCGTCTCCGGCGGTAACGAGAACAGTACGGGCTTGAAGAGTCGATAGAGGCCGCGCAGAGGTGATGGCCGCTGTGCGGTGCGTCTGTCGTCCGAGACGGGTCGCTCCATCTGGCGCGGTCAGAAGTCGTGTTCGACTTCGTCGGGGTCGGCCTTCTGGATGATGATCTTGCCGTCGCGGACTCGAACGAACACCTCGTCGCCAATCTCCATTCCGGCGACGGCGAGTTCGTCCTCGTGGAGGTTCACATGGACGTTGTGGTACTCGCCGTTCTCGTCTTTCGCGCCACTCGGGCTGAGCTTCTTTTTCCGGACCATCGGGGTCTCTCTGTTCGATGCTTCGCCGTAGGATATACATAAGTGTTGTCTACCCGTTCTCAAGTCTGTAAACAAACCTGTACCCAAACGGCGCTGGTGCGCTCGGTGTCTGTCGTTCTTCGAATCGGAACGGACCCACCGCAGACTGAGCGATTCTTTATAGGCACCTCGCCGCCGCCCCCCATTTTTCGCCGATATATTTAAGCCGGACCATGTGTTCGGTTGCCATGGAGGTCACAAACCATGGTACGCGAGGACGGTAAGCGGAACTTCGTACTGCGTGAGGAGGACGGCACGGAGTCGAGTGTCTTCTCCGGAAGCATGCCCCGCCAAGCCGCCCTGAAGGCCGCCCGACGACTCGATCCGCACGGTTCCGAGGACGAGGCCCGGGAACACGCAACAGAGATTCGGCTCCGCGAGAAGGGGACCGACAAGGTACACATCTTCCACGCGTGGGCGTGGGTGGACAACGCCCCCGACGACAAACCGGACTGGATGGAGGGGGACATCACGAAAGGAAACGTCTCGAAACAGGGGATAGAACACATCGAGGAGTAGGTCCGCACGACACCGACGTTTTCTTCGCGCACGCGAGAGGCGAGACTCGTCGCAGTCCCGCCCGTTCAGCACCGTCCGACCACGCGACGTGCGTCGGTGGCCGCCGAGGGAGTTCGTCCGCACGCATCCGACACGGCTTTGGCCGTCCCCTGACGAAACTCACTCGCGCGGCTACCACCCGGTCCGACCCGACGTGAAACGCGAGGGATGAGCGACCGGCCTCCGACCGCGCGACATCTCCGTGCACTCGACCGCTGAGCGACGCGTCACTTCCCTCGCCCGTGTGAGCTCTCGCGGCAGGGCGGCCACGAAGGTATGAAACCGCATGACGAAGCGCCGCCGGTTCGACGGCCTTTTATGTTCCCCTGCCATTCGTAGAAATACGCGGGGCGCCCCGGGACACTCCCGGCGCGCCACTCTCCGAACGCCCTCGATCCCACCGCCGACACGTCGGCCGCCGCTGGGGACGGTGCGATCGCACTCTCCACGCCCGCCGACGATACGGACGGGCTTAAGTGGTCGAGCGCATTTCGGAATAATGCGAACGACCACACCGCGACCGCGACCACGGTTCAAACCCCCGTGTCGCACCCGTCGGACCGCACCGTCCTCTCGCGAGGACACTCACGAAGCGCGGAACGATGCCCTTAAGGCGTCGAACGCGCTACGTTCAACCCGAAGCATGAGGATTCCCACCCCCT
>NZ_WPCD01000251.1:0-4572 GCF_009741955.1 Halogeometricum sp. CBA1124
GTTCGTCTGCCGAATCCGGTCCGTCTGCCGAATCGACGCCGACGGCCGAACCCGCGCCGGTCGCCGAATCGACCGGCGAATCTGCGGCGGGCATCTCAGTCGGACGTCGACCCCGTCGGCTCGGCGTCCGCACAGGAGTCGCACGCGCGCTGCGACCGACTGTAGAGCAGTCCTCCGAACAGGGCGACGCTGAGCACCCCCAGAACCGGACGGAGCGGGTCGAGGTACGTCATCAGCGCGGAACTGCTGAAGAGGGCGAGCAGGAACGCGTTGCAGATGGGACAGCCGAACGCGAGGAACCCGACGACTGCGCCCGTCGTCGCCGTGCCGTCGTCGCTTCGCCGGTCCGGCGTTCGCTGGAACACGTAGAGGCCGAGGAAGGCGGCGGTGAGAACGAGGAACAGGTAGTCGAGTTCGGTCCGCGGCACCTGTCGGATGTAGAGCGGGGTCGGAATCAAGTCCGTGACGACGCCGAAGAGGACGAACGAGCCGACGGCGGCCGTCACCGACTTCGCGAGGCGTTTTCGGAAACCGTCCATGTCCGCCACGTCGCCGTCCGGAGGGGAAAACGGCCCGTCTCTTTGCACGCTCGGACAAAACCCGCGAAGACGGCCTCACTCGCGCGACGTGTGGCGAGGCGTCGACGACCGGTCGCCGACGAACCGAACCGTCGCGCCTTTGACGGCGGCGCCGCAACGCGGGGGCATGACGCGTGGCGAGCCCGAGAGCGCGGCGACCCTCTTCGACCTCCTCGCGGACGACTACTCGCGGCGCATCCTGCTGGCGGCCGACGAGGAACCGCGGACGGCGAAGGACCTCAGCGACGCCTGCGACGCGTCGCTCGCGACGGTGTATCGCCGCGTCGCCGCGCTACAGGACCACGACCTCATCGAGGAACGGTCGACGGTCGGGTCCGACGGCGCGCACAGGCGGCAGTTCGAGACGACGCTCGAAGAACTCCACGTCCGACTCTCCGACGGCGAACTCGCGCTGTCCGTCGAGAAGCGCGACGAACTCGCGGACAACTTCAGCGCCCTCTGGAAGAACATCCGTGACAGCACATGATCGAGGCGCCGTTTCTCGTCGTCAAACTGGTCACGCTCGTCCTCAGCCTCGCCGTCGCGTATCTCGCGTATCACGGCTACCGACGGACCGGGAGCGACCCGATGCGCTACGTCTCGGTCGGGTTCGTGTTCATCGGCGTCGGCGCGGTCTGTGAGGGCCTCGTCTATCGGCTGTTCGACACCTCCTTCCTGTCGGCGGCCGTCGTGCAGGGGGTCGTCGTCTCCAGCGGACTGCTGTTCGTCCTCGCGTCGTTGACGCTCGGAGACGACTGAGCGGTCGGCCTCCCTACCCCCGCGGGTCGAACCGGCGGCGCTCGCGGGTGCAGATTCGCTCCCACAGCCTGAACAGGGCGCTGTCGATGTCGTACCGGCGGTTCACCTCGCGCGCCCACACGTCGTCGGTGAACAGCAGGTGCTGGAACCGCCGCACCGTCGGCGTCAGGTCCTCCATCTCCTTCTCGCCGACGTAGTAGGCGACCGTCTCCTCGCGCGTCCGCGCGACCAGTTCGGGGGGCACCGGCAGGCCGCACTCGGTGGCGACGTAGTCGAACCACTCCAGGTGGGTGATGGCGTCGGCGAACGCGAACGTGTCGGCGAACCCCGACACGCGGTGGATGGCCGGCCGGCCCTCGTAGAGAACGTCCCGCGGGCGGCTGAACCGCGGGACCGAGACGTGGTCGAGTGTGTCGGCGTACTTGCGGGCGACGCGGCGGAGTCGCCACCCCGCGTAGTACGTCGGGCCGGTCAGCGCCAGTTCGTACCACAGCGGCGTCCACTCCAGGAACGGCGGCCCGTACGCCGCGTCGGCGAGCAGGTCGGCGACGATGGTGCGCGCGACTTCGACGGCCACGTCGCGACCGGTCCGGTTCGCGCGCATCGCCGCCTCCGCCTCGTCGGCGAGAGCCGGCAGGTCGCCCGTCGGAAAGCCCATCCCGTCTGCCACGCGGACGACGTAGTCCGCACCGGGTCGAAACCAGTCGGCGAAGTCGGCGGGGGTGTGCAACGGGACGAGTTCGAGAACGGTCACGCTCCCCCCTTCGACCGCCCTCCGTTTATATAATCCGACGGCGTCAGCGTCGTCGAGTTGCTCGGTCAACCCCCACTCCGCGGCGCGCGACTCCGCCTCGCGCCGCGCCTCCGCCCTGATGGCGTCGATGCGGTCCGCGTCGGCGAGAAACTCCTCGACGGAACTCCGTTCGTCCGCCCGTCGGTGGTCGGGTGCCGCCGCGCGCGTCCGGTCGGCGAGTTCGGCGTCGGCGGCCACCCGGTCGGCCGGGCGCGCGGGCGGGACGCGGCACGTCTCGTCGCGGTGGGCGGCGGCGACGTCGCCGGCCGCGAGTTCGTACAGTTCCACCCGATACGGTCCCGCGGCGTCGAGAGCGTCGAGGGCGTCGGGACCGCCGCGGTCCGTCGCGGCGTCGTACGCGAGGACGGGAATCCCCTCCTCGAACGTGAGGACGGTGGCGTCGTCGCCGCCGCCGAGGAGCGACCCCTGCGGTTCGAAGACGGCGTATCCGGTGAGTTCGCGGTCCAGCACGGCCGCGAGCGTCTCGCCCGCGTCGCTCACCACGCGGGAGCGCAGGAGGTCGCCGGCGGGTATCCGGAACGGGGCGTCGGACCGCACGGTCACACCCGGTCGGGGAGGACGGCGCTCCTGAAGCGGTCCGCCACGCCCGCGGCGTCGCCGTCGCGCACGTCGAGACGCGCCGCCGCCTCGTGGAACGCGTCGGCGGCCGGGCCGTCGGGAGCGTGGGCGAGGAGTGGTTCGCCCGCCCGCCGCGCTCGCGGACGGCGTCGCTCTCGGGGACCGGACGCCAGCGTCGTCCCGCCGAAGTAGCGCGCCGCCTGGTCGGCGATTCGCTCGGTGTCCTCGTCGGGACGGACGCGGTTGAACAGGACGCCCGCCGTCTCGGTGCCGTAGGAGCGGGCGTACTCCTGCACCTTCAGCCCGTCCGACAGGGAGGGGACGGTGGGTTGGAGGACGACCACCACCCGGTCGGCGAGGACGACGGGGAGGACGGCGCTCTTCGACCCGAGGGCGGCGGGCGAGTCCAGGAGGAGGACATCCGCGTCGGCGGCGAGTTCGGCGACCACCTCGCGGAGGCGGGCCGGGTCGGCCGCTCGAACGCCGCCAGACTCGTGCCGCAGGGGACGACCGACATCCCGAAGCGGTCGTAGACGGCGTCTTCGACGCGCGCGTCTCTGTCCTCGACCAGGAGGTCGTGGAGCGTCACGGCCGCGTCGTCGAGGCCGGTGTGGAACAGGAGGTTCGCCATCCCCGTGTCGGCGTCGATGACGGTCACGTCGTACGTCTCCGCGAGCGCATCCCCAGCGCAAGCGTGCTCGTCGTCTTCCCGGTGCCGCCCTTCCCACTGGCGACGGCGAACGCTTCGACCATACTCGCGCGTCGCGGTTCCGCCGGTTAAACGTTCGGTCGCGGAGACGGTCTGCCAGTCCGACGAATCGGTCGCCCGAACGCCTTTGTCTCCGACCGACCAAGCCCCGCACATGGCAACCGACAGCGACGCCGACTCCGAGGACAGCGGACCCGTTCGCATCCCCATCGAGGACGACGACGACCCGGTCGAGGAGGCCACCGACGGCGGCCGCAGCATCGGTCTGCTGATGCTCGCACTCGCGGCCCTCGCGTTCGTCGCCGTCTACCTCGTCGCCCGCGGCGGCGACGACGAGGAGGCGGAGCCGCCGTTCTGAACGACGGCGACCGGCGACCGACCGCGGTGACCGCGCACCGCGTGAAACACAACACGTCAGACGGCCGTAACAAGCCTTTCCTATCGACCCCCTGTATCGTTTTGGCATGACAGCTTCGCAGGACGCGCCGGAGGGACCGGTCGTTCGGGTCGCCGCGGGGTCGACGCACCGCGCCGACGCGAGCGCCGTCGCCGAGGCCGCGCGGGAGGCCGCCGAGACGACGACCGTTCGTGAGACCGGACCGACGGGCGCGGAGGCACTCGAACCGCTACTGCTGGTGACGACGGCGGAGGGGACGGCGTTCCACGCCCGGCCGTCGCCGGACGCCGTGGCGGACGCCGTCGCCGCCGCGGAGGACGGCACCGCCGGGGACGGCGCGGACGCGTTCGTCGCGGCGGCCGACCACGGCGACGAGTCGGCGTTGCCGCGCCCGAGGACGGGCCGCTGAGCGTCGGCCGGCGGCGCGCCCTCCGACGGTGTGGCTGGGCCGACCCGGCCGACCCGCCCGCCGAGTCGCTCCGAGAGACGGTGCGCGACGACCCCGAGGGGGCGCGGACGGCGATGCGCCGCCTCGGCCTCCTCGGCCGCGGCCGGGGCGACGCGCGCGCGGACGAACCGGTCGCCGGGGGCTGGGAGACGGCCCGCGAGGCGGCGGGCGACAGCGTGCTGGTGGTGAACGCAAACGACGCCGACGAGCGAAACCGGACGGACCGGACGCTCACCGAGGGCGACGCCGGCGGCGTCGTGGACGCCGCGATGGCCGTCGGCCACCTGCTGGACGCCGAGGACGTCGTCG
>NZ_WPCD01000053.1:0-17718 GCF_009741955.1 Halogeometricum sp. CBA1124
GTCGACGCCCGTCGGGCCGACGGCGAACTCGACGCGGGTGAGTCCTTCGCCGGGGTTCGAGCGACCGAGGACGGTCACGGGGCCGATTTCGAGCGTGTTGGAGACGTGCGTCCCGCCGCAGGCGGCCACGTCCCAGTCCTCGACGGTCACGAGGCGGACGGTGTCGGCGTCGCCCATCACGCCCTCCTCGGTCTTCGTGTTGAACGCCACCTCGTCCCTGTTTCGGGCCTCCTCGGTCGGCACCTCCTCCCACGAGACGGGGCGAGCGTCCCACACCGCGCGGTTGACCAGCCGTTCGAGTTCGACCAGCACCTCGTCGTCGATGTCCGTCGAGGTGGCGAAGTCCACCCGGACCTTCTCCGGCGAGATGTCGAAGCGCCGTAGCCGAGGTCAGAGAGCAGGTGTCGCCCCGCGCCGTACAGGACGTGGCTGGCGGTGTGCGCCCGCATGCAGTAGGTTCGGAAGTCGTCGTCCACGACGCCCGTCACCGTCTCGTCGGCGGCGAAGTCGGGGTCGGAGTCGAGCGTGTGGACCACGTCGTCGCCGACCGTCTGCACGTCGGCGACGGGTATCCCGCCGAGCGTCCCCCTATCTGCGGGTTGGCCGCCGCTCTCGGCGTAGAAGTAGGTGCGGTCGAGGCGCACGTCGCGGCCGTCGACGGCCGTCACCCTGGCTTCGAACTCGCGGACTCGTCGGCTCCTCCGGGGCGCGTGTCAACATGCACGGTGGTGCGCCGCCGTCGGACAAAAAGGGTGTCGTCGCGGCCAGCCGTTCGGCTACCGTCCGCCCGCCGCTACTCGTCGACGAGCGTCACGCCGAGTCGCTCCTCGATGGCGCGAACGAGCGAGCCCCCGACACCCGCCCGCGTGGCGCGGCCCTGTTCGACCGCCTCGACGTCGGACTCGTCGGCGTCGAGTTCGGCCGCGAGTTCCTCGACGGTGAGGCCCGCGTCCTGCCGCGCCGCCGCGACCACGTCGCCGTAGTCGGAGACGAGGTAGGGGAGGCGGTCCTTCTCGTAGTTCGTCCCCTTCCGCTCCCAGTGTTTGGAGTCGCCCTTCGCCTGGTCGTACATCTTCGCCTGACGCTGGGCGGCCCGCTTCTTCCGGTTGGGTTCGCCGTCGGAGCCTCCGCCGCTGGACGAGTCACCGGTCCCCTCGTGCTTTGAGTCGTCGTGCGGTGCGCAGTCGGGACAGACGAGCAAGTCCGCGCCGGAGACGTTGGCGCGACGGAGTTTCGTCGACGAACGACCGCAGAGTTCGCAGCTATCGCCGTCTCCCCCACCGCCCCCGCGTCCGGTCGAGTATTTGGCCATACCCATGGTACCGGTTCTACCCTTTTAAAATCGCGGCACAGACCGCCGACGCGGCGGGAACGCGGCCACTCGCGGCGTCCCGGCCGGACGGTCCGCCCGCACCCGAACCCCACAAGCGCGGCCGCCAGCCGAACGGTTATTCCTCGCAGTCTCCGACGGTCGCACGTGAACCTCTCCGTCGTAGACCTCTCTCCCGTTCCGGACGGCGGCACCGCGGCCGACGCCTACGCGAACACCGTCGAGGCCGCTCGACAGGCCGAGCGACTCGGGTACGAGCGGTTCTGGGTCGCCGAACACCACGGCATCCCCGACTCGCTGGCCGGCACGACGCCCGAGGTGTTGCTCGGCCACCTCGCGGCCGAGACGGAGTCGATTCGGCTCGGCTCCGGCGCGGTGCTTCTCAACCACTACAGCCCGTTCAAGGTCGCCGAGGTGTTCGGCGCGCTGGACGGACTGGCCCCGGGGCGCATCGACGCCGGACTCGGGCGGGCGAACGGGTCGCCCGCCGTGGACCGAGCGCTGGGCACCGAGCGACACGTGGAGAACCCGGACGAAGACCACGCCGAACGGGTCGAGGCCGTCGTCAACCACCTGTACGACGACTACCCCGAGGACCACGACTACGGCGACATCGACGTGCCGCGCTCCGGCGCGGAGACGCCCGTGCCGTGGGTGCTCGGGTCGAGTCCGTCGAGCGCGGCCATCGCGGGCGAACTCGGCCTCCCCTACTGCTTCGCGGCGTTCATCCGACCGCAGTTCGCCGCACACTCCTTCGAGGAGTACCGCGAGCGATTCCGCCCCTCCCGGTTGGCCGGCGGCGTCGACGAACCGCGCGGGATGGTGGCGGTGAACGCCATCTGTGCCGAGACGGACCGCGAGGCGGCGCGACGACGGGCGGTGGCGGAGGCGTCGTACCGGCGGATGCGGCGGGGAGAAGTCGGCTCCGCTCCGTCGGTCGAGGAGGCCGTCGACGAACTCGGCGGCGTCCCGGACCCGACGCCCGCGACGTTGGACGACGACGAGTGGCCGCGGGCCGTCTCGGGGAGTCCCGAGACGCTCGCGGACCTGCTGGCGCAACTCGCCGACCGCGTCGGCGTCGACGAGGTGATGATTCAACACGTCGTCGCCGACCACGACCACGGGCTTCGCTCCCACGAGTTGCTGGCCGACGCCGTCGGCCTCGCGCCGCGGTGAGTCACGCCTCGGGCACTCACCCGTCGGGAGGTCACGTCTCGGGCACTCACCCGTCGGGAGGTCACGTCTCGGGCACTCACCCGTCGGGAGGTCACGCCTCAGAAACTCACCCGTCGGTCGGTCGTCGCAGACGCGACGCTCGCGGTTCGAGACCGTTCGAAATCGACGACCCCACGGAGCGGTCGCTCAGTGGGTAGCGTCTGAAGGATTGTGCGTGGGTGATGTCCCGAACGGGAGATCACCTGCATCGTGTTGCCGCGGCGGTGTGGCCGCCCCGGTACGGTGGTCCGTCGGACCACCCTTGCGATGCGTGGGACCGGATTTGAACCGGCGGACTCCTACGAGACAGCGCCCTCAACGCTGCGCCGTTGGCCTGGCTTGGCTACCCACGCTCGCTGTGTCTTGTTGCACTCCATCGTTATCCGGGGTAATTTAAATGAGTTTCCTTTCGCGGGTGTCGTGTCGGCCGTTCGCAGACGGCACCGTTTTGCTCGTTCGGCCGTCCTCTTTCGATATGGAACTTCGCGTACGAGACCACGTCCCGGGTGCGACGGCCGCACTCAGCGTCGTCTCCCTCGCACTCGTGTTCGGTGCCGTCCTCGGCTACATCCCGCAGTCGCTCCTGCCGCGCGCCTCCGACGGCTTCGTCGCCGCCATCCCGCACGTCAACGCCGTCCTCAGCACGACGGCCATCGTCACCATCGTCCTCGGCGTGCGCGCCATCCGGCGCGGCGACGTGACGCGACACCGCGCGTTCATGCTCGCGACGCTCGGCCTGTTCGTCGCGTTCCTCGTCCTCTACCTGTATCGGGTCGTCCTCGAGGGGCCGTCCGACTTCCCGGGTCCGGCGACGGTGTACCAGTTCGTCTACCTGCCGACGCTGGCCGTCCACATCCTGCTGGCCATCGTCTGTATCCCGCTCCTGTACTACGTCCTGCTGTTGGCCGTCTCGCGGCCCGTCGAGGACATCTACGGGACGCGACACCGGACGGTCGGCCGGGTGGCGGCGTCGCTGTGGCTGATATCGTTCTTCCTCGGCGACGTGGTGTACGCCCTGCTGTACGTCGTCTACTGACGGCGGGACGGGAAACGCGGCTTCTGAGTCGGTCGGTCTCGGGTCGCCCCAGACCGTCGCTCAGTCGTCGGCCGGTAGCGTGTCGCCGGCGATGGTCGGTCGTTCGACCGTCCGGTCGGTCGGTTCGCCCTCGATGTCGTACGGATACTCGCCGGTGACGCAACCGAGACAGAGGTCCGCGCGGGACTCGCCGAGTACCTCGCCGATGGCGTCGATGGAGAGGTACGAGAGGCTGTCCGCGCCGATGTCGTCGCGTATCTCCTCTGTGGTCTTGTCGGAGGCGATGAGTTCCTCCCGCGTCGCCATGTCGATGCCCATGTAGCAGGGGGCGACGATGGGCGGCGCGCCGATGCGGACGTGGACCTCTTCGGCCCCGGCGTCGCGGACGAGTTGGACGAGTTGGCGCGAGGTGGTGCCGCGGACGATGCTGTCGTCGATGATGGTGACCGACCGCCCCTCGATGGTGCTCTTTATCGGGTTGAGTTTCAGGCGGACGGCGCGTTCGCGTTCGTCCTGCGTCGGCATGATGAACGTCCGACCGACGTAGCGGTTCTTCATCAGGCCCTCGGCGAACTCGACGCTCTCCTCGCTCTCGCGGGGGTCGCCGTCGGGCGTCGTCTCGTTGGCCGCCTCGGCGTATCCGGAGGCGAACGCGCGGCCGGAGTCGGGGACGGGCATCACCACGTCGGACTCGACGCCGGACTCCGCCCACAGTTTCCGGCCGAGGTTCCGCCGCACCTCGTAGACGAGGTTGTCGTCGATGACGGAGTCCGGGCGGGCGAAGTAGACGTGTTCGAAGAAGCAGTGGGCGGTGTTCTCCCGTTCGACCAGTTGGTAGGAGTCGAAACCGGAGCCGTCGGCTTCGAGGACGACGAGTTCGCCCGGCCGCACGTCGCGGACGAGTTCGCCGTCGAGGGTGTCGATGGCGGCCGACTCCGAGGCGACGACGTAGCCGTCCTCGAGTTCGCCGATGCAGAGCGGTCGGTTCCCCTGGGGGTCGCGGACCGCGAGCACCGTCTCGTCGTGCATGATGGTGAGCGAGTACGACCCGTGGATGCGCTGCATCGTGTGCTTGACCGCGCGGACGAGGTCCTCCTCGAGGAGGTTGCGGGCGAGGTCGTGGGCGATGACCTCCGTGTCGCCGGTGGAGGTGAAGGCGTGACCCAACCCTTCGAGTTCGTCGCGTATCTCGTCGGCGTTCACGAGGTTGCCGTTGTGCGCGAGACCGAGCGACCCCGACTTGAACGACACCGAGAACGGCTGGGCGCAGCAGGAACCGAGGCCCCCGGAGGTGGGGTAGCGGACGTGGCCGATGCCCGTCGTCCCGGCCAGCGAATCGAGGTCGCCCTCGTCGAACACGTCGCCGACGAGGCCCGTCTCGACGTGACTGTGCTGTTGGAAGCCGTCGTGCGTGACGATGCCCGCCGACTCCTGCCCCCGGTGCTGGAGGGCGTACAGAGAGTAGTACAGGGGCCGCGCCGCCGCGCGGTCCGCGAGGGCGACGCCGACGACGCCGCACTTCTCGGTTGGGCCCGAGAGGTCCGCGGCGGTCGGTTGCTGTCGGCCCGCGTCTCGTCCGGGTGTGGGGGTCTGAGCGTCCCGCCCGTCTGACATACTCGTTGCTACGGATTCCGAGGGCTAAAAAACCCGTCCTTGTGTGTTCTTTGCCGCTCCTCGGACCCAATTATATACACACTCGTGCATATGTCGTCGCGGTCGTGCGAGTCAGTCGCCTGCGCCGGTGTCGTGGGAGTCTCGCGAGTGGAACGGAGAGACGAGCGTGGGGCGGACTGCCGGAGCGTGAACGCAGACGGTTGGTGTCGTCGCTGGGAGACGGTGAACGTCGTCGCTGGAGAACGAGAGAGTGAGAGGAGAGTCGGCCGCGGTGCGCCTCAGTTGTCGCCCGACTTCGACTGCCACTCGTAGCCGCGGCGCTTGGCGGACTTGCCGAACCCGCACGACGAGCACTGCTTCTTCTTCACGTGGTAGGACTTCTCTCCGCAGCGACGGCACTTCACGTGCGTCGTCTTGTTCTTCTTTCCTTGGCTCGGGGTTCCTGCTCCCGTCATGCTTTGATTGTGACGACGTTATCGCCGCGTATAATCGTTGTGTCTTCAACCGGCGTGACCTCGATTTCGCCGAGGATCTGCTCGTCCTCCTCCGGCGGCGCTTCGAGAACCACGTTCATGTGCTGGTCGTAGCCCGCCAGAGTGCCGTGGTACGAACTCCCGTCTTTCAGGTTGACGGTCACGGTTTCTTCCAGCGAAGCCTCGAGTACGTCGAGGGGTCGTCCGCTCATGGCAAAGACGCATCGGGTTTCGGTATTAAATGTGCCGAACAGCGGGTCGCTCGCGTGTCAACCGTCCGCACCGTCGGGTTCGACGACGGGCACGGAGACGACGACGGTGCTCCCGGACCCGTCCGGTGCGTCCCGCACCCGGAGGCGGCCACCGATTCGTCGGACGACGGTTCGCACCAGCCACAGGCCCATCCCGCTCCCGTGGACCAGCGCCGTCTCCTCGCCGTTGCGCAGGACGGTCCGCTCGTGGTCGGGGATGCCAGGCCCCTCGTCGGTGACTCGGAGTTCGACCCACTCCTCTCGACGCGCGCGGCGTCCACCCGGACGGCCGGTTTCTCGACGTCGGCGTGCTTGACGCCGTTCTCGCAGAGTTCTTCGAGGACGACGGCCAGTCGCTCGGAGACGTGGACGTCCTCGCTCGGCGGTTCGACGCCGACCGTCGCGGCGGGCCACCCGAGTTCGACCGCCGTCTGCGTCTCGCGGAGGAGGTCACGGAGCGACGCCGACCGGTCGGGCGTCTCCTCGAACAGTCGCTCTATCTCCGTCGCCTTCTCCGTCAGCGAAAGCCACCGCTCGACGGTTCGACCGACCACTCGCGCGGATTCGACGACGGCGTCGTCGTCGTGTTCCGCGAGCATCTCCGCGTGTCCGTGGAGGACGTTCAGGTCGTTGCGGATGTTGTGGCGCATCACGCGGTTGAGGACGTTCACGTGCTGTTCGCGGAGTTTCTGTCTGGTCACGTCGACGAACACGCCGACGGTGCCGACGACCTCGCCGTCCACGCGCCGCGGCGTCGCGCGGACGACGGTGGAGACGACGCTGCCGTCGTCGGTGACGAGGTCCCGTTCCTCCCTGTCGTAGTCGCCGTCTCGCGCGCGTTCGTACGCGCCGTCCAGATGCTCGGCCGCGGACTCCGCGGTGTAGAACTCGGCCACGCGCGTTCCGACGACGGCCTCGCGGTCGTAGCCGAGTCGCTCGACGAACCGGTCGTTGCAGTCCTCTATCACCGGGACGCCGTCCTCGTCGGGGCGGCTCACGACCACCATCACCGGGAGGTACGCGAACGGGTCGTCTTCCACCTCCTGTATCAACCGTCCCGTGTCCATCTGTGTCACTCACAAGATACGTCCGGTAA
The DNA here is from genome assembly GCF_009741955.1 of Halogeometricum sp. CBA1124. Classification (NCBI taxonomy): domain Archaea; kingdom Methanobacteriati; phylum Methanobacteriota; class Halobacteria; order Halobacteriales; family Haloferacaceae; genus Halogeometricum; species Halogeometricum sp. CBA1124. Next base: position 7,016 of record NZ_WPCD01000053.1, read on the forward strand.
TCAATCTTTTCGATATTCCGACGGGTCACCGAGCGCGCGTGGCGGTGACACGTCGCTCGCCGTCCGGAGCCGGCGTGAGCAACCCACGTAGTTTTTAATACCCCGGTGTGTAGCTCCAGTTACCGATACACCCGCGGGTAAGTGCGGGGGCCACCGGGGCCGCCGCACGCGGGGCCGACGACCGACGCGCTGTAAGATGCCGGGGCCGTTCAGTCCCGTGACGAAACCCGTCGATTGGAGGCGGGTTCGACACCGGCGGGGCGTTTCAGTGAGCACCTTCGCCACGATTGTGGCTTTCAATGCTCGGAAAACCATGGAAATCGAAATTGCAACCATCGGCGGTTACGAAGAAGTCGGTCGACAGATGACGGCGGTCCGCGCAGGAAACGACGTCGTCGTCTTCGACATGGGCCTGAACCTGAGTCAGGTCCTCATCCACGACAACGTGGAGACCGAGAAGATGCACAGCCTCGACCTCATCGACATGGGCGCCATCCCGGACGACCGGGTGATGTCCGACCTCGAGGGCGACGTGCAGGCCATCGTGCCGACGCACGGCCACCTCGACCACATCGGCGCCATCTCGAAACTGGCCCACCGCTACGACGCTCCCGTCGTCGCGTCGCCGTTCACCATCGAACTGGTGAAACAGCAGGTCGAAGGGGAGAACAAGTTCACGTCGGCAACGACCTCGTGAAGATGGAGGCCGGCGAGACGATGTCCATCGGGGACTCCGGCAACGTCGAACTCGAGTTCGTCCACGTCACCCACTCCATCATCGACGCCATCAACCCCGTTCTCCACACGCCCGAGGGGGCCGTCGTCTACGGCCTCGACAAGCGCATGGACCACTCGCCGGTCATCCAGGACCCCATCGACATGGAGCGGTTCCGCGAGATCGGTCGCGAGGGCAACGGCGTCCTCTGTTACATCGAGGACTGCACGAACGCCGGTCGGAAGGGCCGAACGCCCTCCGAGTCCGTCGCGCGCAAGCACCTCGAAGACACCATCCGCTCCATCGAGGACTACGACGGCGGCATCGTCGCCACGACGTTCTCCTCGCACGTCTCCCGCGTCTCCTCCATCGTCGAGTTCGCCAAGGACATCGGCCGTCAGCCCGTCCTGCTCGGCCGGTCGATGGAGAAGTACTCCGGCACCGCCGAGCGCCTCGGCTTCGTCGACTTCCCCGACGACGTGGGGATGTACGGACACCGCAAGTCCGTCGACCGGACGTTCAAGCGCATCATGAAGGAGGGCAAGGAGAAGTACCTCCCCATCGTCACCGGTCACCAGGGCGAACCGCGCGCGATGCTCACGCGGATGGGCCGCGGCGAGACGCCGTACGAACTGGAGGACGGCGACAAGGTGCTGTTCTCGGCGCGGGTCATCCCCGAACCGACGAACGAGGGCCAGCGCTACCAGTCCGAGCGACTCCTGAAGATGCAGGGAGCACGCATCTACGACGAGATTCACGTCTCGGGGCACCTCCGCGAGGAGGGCCACTACCAGATGCTCGACGCCCTGCAGCCCCAGCACGTCATCCCCGCCCACCAGAACCTCAAGGGCTTCTCGCCGTACGTGGACCTGTGTGAGTCGCAGGGGTACGCGTTGGGACGCGACCTCCACATCACCCGTAACGGCAACATGATCCACTGGTGGAGTGAGATGAGTTCGGAAGCGACGGAGGAGCGAGTGCTCGACGCGGTGCGGGCACGGCGGGAACTCGTCAACGAGGCTCTCGACGAGGACATCCCGATGTCGGAACCGGAGCGCCTCTACGAGGCGACGCGCTACCTGCTCCAGGCGGGCGGGAAGCGCCTCCGGCCGACGGTCACGCTCCTCACCGCCGAGGCGCTCGCGGACGTCGAACCGCTCTCGGAGGAGTACCGGTCGTTCCCCGCGCTCGACGGTTCGGACCTCGACGTGATGGCCGCCGCCGCGAGCATCGAGGTCATCCAGTCGTTCACACTCATCCACGACGACATCATGGACGACGACGACCTCCGTCGCGGCGTCCCCGCGGTCCACAAGGAGTACGACACCGAGACGGCCATCCTCGCGGGCGACACGCTCTACGCGAAGGCGTTCGAGCTGATGACGCAGACGGGCGCGGACCCGCAGGACGGCCTCGAGGCCGTCCGCCTCCTCGCGACGACCTGTACGAAGATATGCGAGGGGCAGGCGTTCGACATCGAGTTCGAGAACCGGACCGAGGTGCTGCCCGACGAGTACCTCGACATGATCGAACTGAAGACGGCCGTCCTCTACGGCGCGGCGGCGTCGACGGCCGCGGTGCTGATGGGCGCCGACGACGAGACGGTGGAGGCGCTCTACCGCTACGGCATCGACTCCGGCTGCGCGTTCCAGATTCAGGACGACGTGCTCGACCTGACCGTCCCCTCCGAGAAACTCGGCAAGCAGCGCGGGTCCGACCTCGTCGAGAACAAGGAGACGCTCATCACCCTGCACGCGAGACAGCAGGGCGTCGACGTGGACGGCCTCGTCACCGCCGACACCGTCGACGGGGTCACCGAAGACGCCGTCGACGCCGCCGTCGGCGAACTGAACGACGCCGGCTCCATCGACTACGCCCGCGACAAGGCGCAGGAACTCACCGACCGGGCCAAGAGCCACCTCGAGGTCCTCCCGGACAACGAGGCGCGGTCGCTGCTGGAAGACATCGCGGACTACCTCATCACCCGCGGCTACTGAGCGCCAGTCGCACCCGGTCCCGGGGTTCCTTCGACGCCGCGGACCGCGCTCTCCTCGCTGCGACGACTCCTCGCCACAGACGCGTCGCCGCGAAAGGGCTATACGTCTGACGTGGTAAGTGTTGTCGCACCCCTACCCGCGCGCCCGTGCGGCGGGCAGACGTCGGTGTGCCCCCAATCCGGGCCTGTTTTTAGGCGGGACGAGGAAGCAGACGGTAATGGACGACGAGTTACGAGAGCGCGTCGAGCGAGCGGCGGAGAAACACGCCCTCCTCAACGCGGTCAAGTACGACAGCGACGCCGACGTGGGGGCGGTCATGGGACCGCTGATGGGCGAGAACCCCGACTTCAGGCCGCACGGCGACGAGATTCCGGGCGTCGTGGGCGGCGTCGTCGCCCGCGTGAACGACCTCCCGCCCGCGGAGAAGCGCGAGCGACTGGAGGAGTTGGCCCCCGAGGAACTGGCGGAGATGGAGGCCGAAGACGAGGGGGACGACCGGGTGCTCCCCGACCTGCCGAACGTCGATGCGTACGACGAGGTGCGGATGCGCGCCGCGCCGAACCCGAACGGGCCGTGGCACATCGGCCACGCCCGGATGCCCGCCGTCATCGGGACGTACAAAGACATCTACGACGGGTCGTTCGTCGTCCGCTTCGACGACACCGACCCCGAGACGAAGCGCCCCGACCTGGACGCCTACGACGCCATCTTGGAGGACGTCGACTACCTCGGCTTCGAACCGGACGAGGTCATCACGGCGTCCGACCGCATGGAGACGTACTACGACCACGCCCGCGAGGTCATCGAGATGGGCGGGGCGTACACCTGTTCGTGTTCGGGCGAGGCGTTCTCGGAACTGAAGAACGCGGCCGAACCCTGTCCCCACCGCGACAAGGACGTGGAGACGTCCCGCGAGGAGTTCGAGGCGATGGTCGCCGGCGAGTACTCCTCCGGCGAGATGGTCCTCCGCGTCAAGACCGACATCGAGCACAAGAACCCCGCCCTGCGCGACTGGGTGGCGTTCCGGATGGTGGACACGCCGCACCCGCGCCCGGAGGCCGAAGACTACCGCTGCTGGCCGATGCTCGATTTCCAGTCGGCCGTCGACGACCACCTCACCGGCGTCACGCACATCATCCGCGGCATCGACCTGCAGGACTCCGCGAAGCGACAGGGGTTCCTCTACGACTACTTCGGCTGGGACTACCCTGAAGTCGTCCACTGGGGGCACGTGCAGGTGGACGCCTACGACGTGAAGATGTCCACCTCGACCATCAAGCGGAAGATAGAGGCGGGCGAACTCGACGGCTGGGACGACCCGCGCGCGCCGACCATCAAGAGCCTCCGCCGCCGCGGCATCCGCGGGTCGGCCATCGTGGACGCGATGCTCGAACTCGGCACGTCCACCTCCGACGTCGACCTGTCGATGACGGCCATCTACGCGAACAACCGCGACGTGGTGGACGACGAGGCGAACCGCTACTTCCTCGTCCGCGAGGGCGAGGAGTTCGCCGTCGAGGGCGGCCCGGACGCGGGCCACCCCGCGCTCCACCTGGACCACGAGGACCTCGGCGACCGGACCGTCCCCGCCGCGGGCGGCGTCGTCGTCGAACCGGCTGACGTGCCCGCGGACGCGAACGCGTCTGGCTGAAGGGGTACGGGTGCGTCCGCCGCGAGGACGACGCCCCTCGTCCACACCGACGACGGCATCGACGTGGTCCGTTCGGGCGACGTGGACGTGGTTCACTGGGCGCCCGCCGCGGACAACGTCCCCGTCCGGATGCGGACGATGGAGGACGACGTGACGGGCGTCGCCGAACCGGACTTCGCGGAGACCGAGGTGGACGACGTGGTGCAGTTCGAGCGAATCGGGTTCGTTCGGGTAGACAGCGTGGCGCGGAGCGCCACGAAACAGTCGAGCGACGGGCAGTCGCGAGACGGCCACGGTGACCACTCGCCCGACGCGTCGGACGAGGAGTCCGTCGTCTACTGGGCGCACGAGTAACGACCCGCTGTCGGACCCTCTCTGTCGGTCGCTCCCTGCGGTACCTCTTTTACGCGGCACTCGCCACCACACGGCATGGAACGAGAGTTGCAGGCGGCGCGGAACCGCGTCGGCGGCGAGTGGGTCGACCCCTCGCGCGACGGACAGTCCGTCGAGAACCCGGCGACGGCGGAGACCATCGGTCGCGTCGGCTTCAGCGACGAGGCGGACGTGGACGACGCGGTGACGGCCGCCGCCGAGGCGTTCGAGTCGTGGCGCGAGACGCCCGTCGAGGACCGAGTCCAGCCGCTGTTTCGCCTGAAGTCGCTGCTGGAGGACGAACAGGACGAACTCGCGGAACTGCTGGTGCGCGAACACGGCAAGACGCTGGCGGAGGCGCGCGGCGAGATACGGCGCGGCATCGAGAACGTCGAAGTCGCCTGCGGCGTGCCGACGACGATGCAGGCGGGCCACCTCGCGAACGCCGCACCGGGCATCGACGAGACGGCGGTGCGGGAACCGGTGGGCGTGTTCGCCGCCGTCACGCCGTTCAACTTCCCGGCGATGATTCCGCTGTGGTTCCTCCCGTACGCCGTCGCCACCGGCAACGCGTTCGTCCTGAAGCCGAGCGAACGCGACCCGTACACCCCCACGCGCATCGTCGAACTGGCCGCGGAAGCGGGCTTCCCCGACGGCGTCGTCAACCTCGTCCACGGCGACGCGACGGCGGTGGACGCGCTCTGCGAACACCCCGACGTCGAGGGCGTCTCGTTCGTCGGCAGTACGCCCGTGGCGAAGCACGTCTACGAGACGGCCGCCGCGAACGGCAAGCGCGTGCAGGCGCAGGGCGGCGCGAAGAACCACGTCGTCGTCTCCGCGACGGCGGACCTCGAAACCGCCGTCGAGGGGACGCTCGGGTCGGCGTTCGCCAACTCCGGGCAGCGCTGTCTGGCGAACCCCGTCGCCGTCGTCGTCGACTCGGTGTACGACGAGTTCGCCGCGCACCTCGCCGACCGCGCCCGGTCGATGGTCGTCGGCGACGGACTGGACGAGGCGACGGAGATGGGACCGCTGACCACCGCCGCCCACCGCGACAGGGTCGCGGGCTACGTCGAGACGGGCGTCGAAGACGGGGCAGAACTCCTCGTGGACGGCCGCGAGGCCGAGACGCCCGCGACGGGTCACTACCTCGGACCCACCGTGTTCGGCGACGTGCCGACGGACTCCGCGCTGGTCGGCGAGGAGATATTCGGGCCGATACTGGCGCTGGTCTGCGTGCCGGACTTCGAGACGGCGATAGCGACGGTGAACGAGTCGCGGTACGGCAACGCGGCGAGTCTGTTCACCACGTCGGGCGCGGAGGCCAAGCGCTTCCGGCACGAGGCCGACCCCGGCAACCTCGGCGTCAACGTCGGCACCGCCGCGCCGATGGCGTTCTTCCACTTCGGGGGCGCCAAGGAGTCGTTCTTCGGCGACTTGCACGCGCAGGGCGACGACGCGATTCGCTTCTACACGGACGAGACGGTGTACATCGAACGGTGGCCGGACCGGTGAGCCGACTCGTCGACCTGACGATGCCGGTGGAGGCGGGAATGCGACGTACCCCGGCGACCCCGCGGTGTCGGTGACGCCGCACGCGACGCACGAGTCCGACGGCTACCGCGTCTCGCGCCTCGAACTCGGCACGCACGCGGGGACGCACGTCGACGCCCCCGCGCACACCGAACGCGACGGGGCGACGCTCGGGTCGTTCTCGGTCGACCGGTTCCGCTTCGACGCCCGCCTCGTGGACTGCCGCGACGCGGGCGCGAACGGGGCCATTGGCCCCGACAGACTGCCCGAGACGGACGCGGAGATGCTCGTCTTCCGGACGGGGTGGGACGCCGAGTGGGGGACCGACCGGATGGTCGACCACCCCGCCCTCGCGCCCGAGACGGCCGACCGGTGCGCCGAACGCGGCCACCACGTCGGCATCGACGCGCTCAGTCCCGACCCGACGGGCGGCGAGGGCGTCCCCGCCCACCGCGCGCTCCTCGGCGCGGGACTGCTGATAGTCGAGAACCTCACCGAACTCGGCGACGTGCCCGACCGGTTCGAGTTGCTGGCGTTCCCGCTGAAGGTGGACGCCGACGGCGCGCCGGTCCGGGCCGTCGCGCGGGTGTGAGTCGTCGGTCGGCGAGCGTCGTCGCACTGTCGCGGTCGGTGAGCGTCGTCGCCGCGTCCACCGCTCACCGGTCCGGCGTGTACGTCGGCGCGCGCAGGTCGAACGCCACGGCGTCCGGTTTCACCGTGACCACGAGCGTCTCGCGCCCGACGTTCCACTCGTACGTGTCGGCGGGGCCGTCGCCCGTCGTCACTTCCAGCGCGCACGCCCCGGAGTTCGCGACGACTTCGTTCGCGGAGTACGCGTAGGTGCCCGCTTCGACGCCGATGGAGTGCTGTTCGCGGCCCACCTGTTCGCAGTCGAGGTAGTGAAGGGTCACCCGGAATTCGGCGTCCGTCTCGTTGAAGAGGTAGAGGCCGACGGCGTCCGCGCCGCCGCCACCGAGCGCGGAGCACCCGGACAGTCCGGCGACGGCGGCCGCTGTCGCGGTTCGGAGGAGGGAGCGACGGGTCGAGGGCGCGTCTCGCACGGCGGGACGGTCACGGTCCGCGACCGAAAAGTTGGCCATCGGACCCCGAGCGGCGACGACGGCCGCTCAGAACAGGACGGCGAGGACGAGGACGACGAGCATCGCGGAGGTGAGTAGCACCTGCACCACCGTCGAGGCGAGGACGCCCACCGTGGCGTAGAGGGCGACGCGGACGCTCGCTTCGGCGTCCTCGTTGCGGTAGAACTCGACGGCGAACACCGTCGCGGCGATGCCGAGGAGGAAGCCGACGGGTCCCGTCACGACGAGGAGGACGAGGCCGACGACGACGGCGGCGCCCGTCGTGAGCGACGACGCGCCGCCCGCCCGCGCCGCGATGGCCCCGCCGAAGTAGTCGAGTACCACGGTCAGGACCCCGACGAACACGAGTGCCGCGAGCACCGGGAGCGAGGGGTCGGTGTAGCCCGTCGACCACCAGTAGAGGAGGGCGCCCGCGACGGAGAGGAGAGCGCCCGGGAGGAGGGGGACGACGACGCCGACGACGCCGACGACGGCGAGTGCGATGGCGACGAGTGCGTAGATGTCCACGGGTCGCGTTCGTCGCGGAGAGGCAAATACCGTCGGGCCGTCGCGCGAGGCCGGACCCGGGTTCGCCGGGCACCGGCCGAGGAATCGGTCGGGTTAAACCGACGGTGGTGCGTGGTACGGTCGACGGACGACTGCGGGACGCGAGACGGGTGGACGACGTTCACCCTCACCGCGACCGAGGGCTCCGAGGCCGGTGTCGGGCCCGAGTTCGACGGCGAAGCGGTTCCGTGCGCACCGGCGCGGCGGGCGTCCACCGCCGGCGGGCGGTCGGCGGAAGCCGAGTGCCGTAGGTTTAAGCGCGCAGAAAATGTTATCACACATCATGCCGATTGACCCGAACTTCGAGACGAACCGCGAGAAGGTGGACGAAGAGGACGGCGTGGCGGTGTGGGGACCGGTGGACCCGCCGGAGAAACTGGGTATTCACGGCACACACGTCGCCGTGGACTTCGACATCTGCATCGGCGACGGCGCCTGTCTCGAAGACTGTCCGGTGGACGTGTTCTCGTGGGTCGATACGCCCGACCACCCCGAGTCCGACGTGAAGGTCCAACCCGCCCGCGAGGACCAGTGTATCGACTGCATGCTCTGCGTCGACGTCTGTCCGGTCGACGCGATAGACGTGGACCCCGGCCGCGCGGGCCGCGTCTGACCCCGACGCGCCCTCACCGGCGCACCGTCGCAGGCGGGCCGTACCGCGGGTGAACGCCGCACGCTCATTTTATCGAGAATAATTGTTAAGGAATGGGAAACTCATCCTCGGGTAGTGGTGAGTCAACAATGGACACACTCGTGTTGACGAAAGGCGTCCCCGACTTCCGAGAGGGGAAAGTCTCGTTCGACGAGGACGGACACCTCGAACGCGGGAAGACGCCGACGGTGATGAACCCGAACGACGAACACGCGCTTCGGGCGGCGTTGCAGACGCGCGTCCGCCACGCGGCACCGTCTCGGTGATGAGCATGGGGCCGCCGGGGTACAAGGAGGTACTGCAGGAGGCGATGGAGTCGGCGTACGCGGACGACCTCTACCTCTCTCCGACCGCGAGATGGCCGCCGCCGACACGTGGGCGACGGCGATTACGCTCAGCGCCGCCATCGAGAAGATGGGCGTCCCGGACCTCGTCTTCGCGGGGTTCAAGACGGCCGACGGGGAGACGGGCCACACCGGCCCGCAGACGTGCTGGTGCCTCGACATGCCCCTCGTCACCCACGTCTCGCCCTCGACGTGGACGAGGAGGCGGGGCGACTCCGCGCGAAACGACTCGTGGAGGGCGACATCGCGGAGATGGAGACCGTAGAGACGGACCTGCCGGCGTTCGTCGTCGCCGACCCGGAGTTCGAACCCTCCTACCGGACCGCCGGCGACCGACTCACGCTGAAGGACCTGCGGGAGACGGCGCGCGAACGCGCCGCCGACTACGAGGACGCACTGACCGTCTGGGACCACGCCGACATCAACGTGGACCCCGACTACATCGGCCTCGACGGGTCGCCGACCATCGTCTCCTCGGTGGACCCCATCCCGAAACCGCCCGCCGAACGCGAGGCGACGATGGTAGCGCCCGACGACGCCGAGGGGATGGAGTCCGTCCTGGACGAGATGCGACCGTTCGCGGGCGACCCCGCGGCCGCGGGGGGTGGACTGACCGTGGCCGAACTCGACCCGACCGAGTACGACATCTCCGAACTCGGCCCGGCGATAAAGGACGTCGAGGACCCCGACGAACTCCGCGAGATTCTGCAGGCCGAGCGAGACGGCGAGGACCGCCCCGGTGCGGTCGCTCTCATCGAGAGTCGCATCGAGAAGTTCGAGGGGGACGGCGACGAGGACGTCGGCGAGATAGACCTCTCGTCGATGTCGGCCGCCGAGGTGGGCAACGCTCTCCAGAGCATAGAGGAGGTGGACGAACTGGAGCGACTCCTGCAGGAGGAGACGGAGGGAGAGGACCGCGACGCGGTGACGCGACTGATACAGCGCCGACTCGACGCCGTACAGGGGTCCGAGGAGGGCGAGGAGTCGGAAGTGGACGACCGACCGCCGGAGGAACGGCACCCGGACCTCTCGCACCCGACGCGGGACAAGCGACACGTCCGCGCCCTCCGGGGCGGGACGTACCGCGACATGTGGGTCTACTGCGAGACGCAGGCGGGCGAACTCGTCTCCGTGTCGAAGGAGATGCTCGGCAAGGCCCGCCAACTGATGGACGACTACAACGCCGAGTACCCCGACGAGGACGACGAACGCGTCGTCGCGGTCCTCGTCGGCGACGACGTGGAGACGCACGCCGAGGACGTGATAGCGCACGGCGCGGACGTCGTCGTCGTCCACGAGGACGAACGTCTCGCGCGCTTCCAGCACAAGCCGTACACCGAAATCGTCTGCGACATGGCCCGCGCGGGGGCGACCCACGGGGGTGGCGAGGTGAAGGACGGCCGCGACGAGGCGTGGCGCGACTACGACAAGCCGCGGTACGTCCTCTTCCCGGCGACGAACAACGGCCGCGACCTCTCGGCCCTCGTGCAGGCGGAGTTGGACTCCGGCCTCGCCAGCGACTGCTCGGGGCTCTACATCGACGAGGAGGTCATCTCGAACCCGGTGAAGACCGGTGCGGCCGGCGAGAAGCGGACGTTCGAACGCGTCCTGCACATGAAGCGGCCGGACTTCTCGGGGTTCGAGTACTCGACCATCCTCTGTCTGGACAACCCGCGCCGGGAGTTCCACCCGCGGGGCGCGTCGGTCATCCCCGGCCAGTTTCGAGGTGCCCGACCCGGACCCCCGAACCGCGAGGGCAGTCGTCGCGACCCACGAACTCGAACTCGACGACG
>NZ_WPCD01000058.1:0-17251 GCF_009741955.1 Halogeometricum sp. CBA1124
ACGTTCCCCTTGGTCCGCTGGGTGGCCGAGAGGTCCACCGCGGCGGCCGAGCGAACCTTCTCGACGAGTTCACGCTTGCGCGGGGGCATCGAGGAGGTGACCTCCCCCGCCCCGGTTTCGTGACGAAGCTGACGGCCCCCTTGTCGAGTGCCTCGAACGTCACGTCGGCGTCGTCCTCGGCGTGCGCCGAGAGCATCAACACCGGCGTCGGATGCTCCGACATGATGGCTTCGACGGCCTCGATGCCGTTCATCTCGGGCATCTCGATGTCCATCGTCACCACGTCCGGTCCGTGCTCGCCGACGGTCTCGACCGCCTCGCGCCGTCGGACGCTTCGGCGACCACGTCGATTCCCCCGTCCTCCAGAAGGTGCGAATGAGCGTTCGCATGAACCGCGAGTCGTCGACGACGACGGCGCGCGTGGTGCCGTCCGCCGAGTTCGACCCCGATGCGGCGCTCACTGCGACCCGCTCCGGTGACATCCTTCTCGGATCGTTCGCCGCACGCGCCCGGCGTGCGATGAACGGTACCGCGGTCCGGGGACCTGTCGGCGTCCGGACGGTACCGTTCTGACTCCTTTCTGACCGCTCATCTATGTCTGTCCTTTCCGAGAAGGGGTCTTAAACGTCGCCGGCGAGAATCACGGCTGATAATCGGGTACGTACCTTTATGGACGATTTGACGCGAGAACTCAGGTAAGCCGGCGACGCTCGCGCGTCCCGGGAGCTACACCATGTCGCAGGAACCACAGACCGCTGCCGTACCCACCGCAGACGAGGCGGACGACGAGTCAGTCCGAGAGATACAGGTGCTCGAGTTCAAACTCGGCGACGAGACGTACTGCGTCGACATCGAGTACGTCTCCGAAATCGTCGACAAGGGCTCGCTCACCGCCGTCCCGAACGCCCCCGACTACGTCGACGGCGTGATGGACCTCCGCGGGCGAACCACGTCCATCGTCAACCCGAAGGCGCTGTTGAACGTCGACACCGGCGACGGCGAGGCCAAGCGCATCGTCATCTTCGACTCGAACAAGTTCGAGGACGACGCCGCCATCGGCTGGCTCGTCGACGAGGTGTTCCAGGTCGTTCGCGTCTCGATGGACGAGATAGAGGAACCGCCGCTGGAGAAGGACGACTCCATCGAGGGCGTCATCAAGCGCGACGGCGACCTGGTCATCTGGATCTCGCCGGTCAACGCCGTCGCCCAGCAGTAACGCCGCCGAACGACGATTTTCTCTCCCTCGTCCCGGCGGGCCACCCCGCACCGCGGTCAGATGCCGCGAACCGTCCGCTCGCGGACGACGACGGCCACCGACGCGAGGAGACAGACCGCGGCGAGTGCGAACGCGGCGACGTAGCCGACGCTCCCGGCGACGACGCCGCCGACGGCGCTCCCGACGCCCCCGCCGAAACTGCCGAGCGCCGTGTACGCGCCGAGCGCCTCGCTCCGGACGGGTTCGGGCGCGAGGTTGGTGACCAGTCCCGTCGCCGTGACGGCGATGACGGCCCACGAGAGCCCGATGGCCGCGAAGAGCGCGCCGACGAGGACCACTCCGCCCGGGGGCGCGACGCCGAGGCCGACGACGGCGACGAGGGGGAACAGTATCGCCCGCGACACCAGCGCACTCGTCTGGAGGCGGAGCGCGTCGATGCGGGCGACGAGCGTCCCGACGGGGGCGTACGCGACGGCCGAGGCGGCCGAGGAGACGACGAACAGGACGAACACCTCGTCGGTGCCGTACCCCACGTCGGTCAGGAACGCCGGGAGCGGTCCGAAGAAGACCGAAAAGGCCGCGAAGAACAGCGTCGCCGCCGCCAGATAGCGGACGATTGGGGTGGCGAGCCGACTTCGGAGGCGCCGCCGCGCGTCGTCGCCGAACCTGAGCGACCGCAGTCCCCAGTACACCCGCCCCGGTCCGAACGGGACGGCGCGCGTGGACCGGTCGCCGCCGAACCCGTTCTGCTGGACGTGGCGGAGGAGGCGGACGAACCGCCGTTCGGTGATGCGCGGCCGTTCGGGGTAGCGGAGGTAGACGACGAACGCCCCGAGGAGGGCCGTGAGACCCGCACCGACGAAGAACAGGCGCTTGGCCACCAGCGGAGAGAGACCGAACGCCGACCCGGCGACGCCGGACCACCCCGCGCCGACGACGAGGCCGGCGAGCCAGCCGTACCCCTGATACTTGTTCAACAGCCCGAAACGGACCGGCCACTGGTGCTGCTGGTGACCCTCCACGACGACGAGGTTCAGCACGGGGGCGGCCGCCGCGACGGCGAACCACAGGAGGGCGTTGGCGGCGAGCACCGTCCACGGCGAGGAGAGCAACGGTGTGAGAGCGAGGACGGCGCTGGTCAGGCCGAGTGCGACGAGGATGAACGGCCGTCGACGGTGCGTCCGAGAGACCAGCCGGCCCCACAGAATCGCGCCCGGGGCGCCCGCGAACGCCGCCGTGGCGGCGATGAGACTCACGAGAAGCGCGCCCGCGCCCAGGTCGATGGCGTACAGCGGTACCAGAAGCGACGCCGCGCCGACGGCGGCGTACCCCAGCGCCCAGCCGTACAGCCACCCGTCCGTCGTTCGATGTGACTGCGTCACGTCGGAGCCCACGAAACGACGGGAGAAAGGTGTTGCCGATTCGACGCGAATCGGGAGAGAGCGGCGGATATTTGTGGGTCGATGCGGACCGAACCGACGAGCATGGACGGGGATACCCCATGAGCCGGTCCGACGACTCCTTCGTGGAGTACGGTATCGAAGACGAACCGCCCCTCGGTACCTCACTTCTCCTCGGCGTTCAACACTACCTCACGATGGTCGGCGCGAACATCGCCGTCCCCCTCATCCTCGCGGGCGCACTCGGGATGCCCGCGGAGATAATCCCGCGGTTCGTCGGGACGTTCTTCGTCGTCTCCGGCGTCGCCACGCTGGCGCAGACGACGTTCGGCAACCGCTACCCCATCGTGCAGGGCGCGCCGTTCTCGATGCTGGCGCCCGCCCTCGCCGTCGTGGGCGTCGTCACCGCCGCCGACCCGGCCGGGCCGGCGTGGCAGACGGCCCTCCTCCAACTGCAGGGGGCGATAATCGCCGCCGCCGTCGTCGAAATCGCCGTCGGCTACTTCGGCCTCCTCGGGAAACTCCGCTCGTTCCTCTCGCCGGTGGTCATCGCGCCCACCATCGCCCTCATCGGTCTCGCCCTGTTCAACACGCCGCAGGTCACGTCCGCCAGCGGTAACGTCTCCCTCCTCGCGTTGACGCTCCTCCTCATCGTCCTCTTCTCGCAGTACGTCGACACCGCCCACCGCGCCTTCCAACTGTTCCCCGTCCTCCTCGGCATCGTCGTCGCCTACCTCGTCGCCGCCGTCCTGTCGGTCACCGGCGTCTACGCGCCGGGAACGCCGGGGTACGTCGACCTCGGGTCGGTGCTTGCCGCGCCCGCCCTCATGCCCATCTTCCCCCTCCAGTGGGGCTTCGCGGGCGGCCCGTACGCGGTCACCGTCGGCTTCCCCCTCGTCGGGGAGGTGGCGTTCGGCGTCCCGCAGTTCACCTCGTCGTTCGTCATCGGCATGCTCGCGGGCGTCTGCGCGTCGATGATAGAGAGCCTCGGCGACTACCACGCCGTCGCCCGCCTCTCGGGCGTCGGGGCGCCTCCGAGCGACGCATCAACCACGGCATCGGCATGGAGGGCATCATGAACGTCTTCTCGGGGCTGATGGGCGGGTCGGGGTCGACCTCCTACTCCGAGAACATCGGCGCCATCGGCCTCACCGGCGTCGCCTCGCGCTACGTCGTGCAGGTCGGCGCGGCGGTGATGCTGGTCGTCGGCTTCGTCGGCTACTTCGGCCAACTGGTCGCGACCATCCCCGACCCCATCGTCGGCGGCCTCTACATCGCCATGTTCGGGCAAATCGTCGCCGTCGGCCTCTCGAACCTGAAGTACGTGGACCTCGACTCCTCGCGGAACATCTTCGTCGTCGGCGTCGCCCTGTTCGTCGGCCTCACCGTGCCGACCTACATGGGCAACGTCGGGTCCGCGGCGGCGTTTCAGGAGGGGATGCGCGGCGTCGCGTACCTCGGCCCCGTCCTCGGCACGCAGGTCGTCTCCTACACCGTCTTCGTCATCGGGTCGACGGGGATGGCGGTCGGCGGCCTGTTCGCGTTCGTCCTCGACAACACCATCGAGGGGACGCGCGAGGAACGCGGCTTGGAGGAGTGGGAGGAGTCCGCCGAGGCGGACGAGGACTTCGCCTCCGCCTACGACCGCTTCGTCCGCGGCGGCGAGACGAAGGGCGACTGACGGGAGTCGTTCGACCACGTCGCACGCTCCGACGCCACCCCCGTCACCGCTTCCCGCACACCTTTTGCGCCGCCGTCCGTCCCCGGACGCATGACAGACCTCGACCTCCCGGCGATGGGGTTCGGCACCTCCGGCGACGAGACGGACGACGTGTGGACCGACAGCGTCGCCGAGGCGCTGAACGTCGGCTACCGGCACGTCGACACCGCGCAGATGTACGACAACGAGGCCGAAGTCGGCGCGGGAATCCGACGGAGCGAGGTGGACCGCGACGAGGTGGTGCTGGCGACGAAGGTCCACCCGGACAACCTCGCGCCGGACGACGCGAAGCGGACGGCGCGGGAGAGTCTCGACCGCCTCGGCGTCGACCGGGTCGACATGCTGTACGTCCACTGGCCCACCGCGGCGTACGACGCCGCGGCGACGCTCCCGGCGTTCGACGAACTCCGCGAGGCGGGCGTGACCGACTACGTCTGCGTCAGCAACTTCACGCCCGAGTTGCTGGACGAGGCCCGCGAGATTCTCGACGCACCCATCGCCGCCCACCAGGTGGAGTGCCATCCGCTCCTGCCGCAGGAGGAACTCAGGGCGTACGCGAGAGCGCACGACCACCACCTCGTCGCCTACTCGCCGCTGGGTCGCGGGGAGATTCTCGACCACCCCGTCCTCGCGGACGTCGCCGACAAGCACGGCGTCTCGACGGCGCGGGTGTGTCTCGCGTGGGCGACGGCGCACGATATCGTGCCCATCCCGAGGCCACGGGCGACCACATCGCCGACAACCTCGCGGCGACGGACCTCGAACTCGACGACGAGGACCTCGCGGCCATCGACGGCATCGACGAACGGCGGCGCGTCATCGACCCCGAGTCGGCCCCGTGGCACTGACTACCGGTCGGCCTCGTCCTCGGTCGGGTCGTCGGAGTCGTCCGCGCGCGCCTCCGTGAGACCCTCGCCGATGCCCGCGCGGCCGAGGGCGACGAGGACGACGTAGCCGACGGCCCCGGCGACGAAGAACGCCACCGGGATGACGAACGGGCCGTAGGCCCGCACGACCCCGTCGATGAACTCGGCGACGACGGTCTGAAGCACCAGCGTCATACGCCCGCTTGGGGGGGCCGCCGAGTTATACTGTCGGCTCCGCGGCCGTCGGTTTCGGTCGTGGGTGGACGGTTGACGGTCGACGGCCCTCGCGTCAGTCGTCGGCGCCCGCGACCCGTTCGTCCGCCTCGACGTCGCTCTCCGTCTCCGCCTCCGTCTCCGCGTCCACGGCCGTCCGGCCGTCGCCGCCCGCGTTCGCCGGGGGCGCCCGCGTGAACGTCACGTCGCGCTTCGGGTACGGTATCTCGACGCCCGCGTCGGTCATCGCCACGTAGAGCGCGCGGTTCAGTTCGTGCTGCGCGCGGCGGCGGCGTGTCGGTGCGCTCACCCAGCAGAGCAGTTCGTACTCCAGCGCGGAGTCGCCGAACCGGCGGAAGCGCATCCGGGGTTTCGGCGAGTCCAGCACCAGCGACTCGGCGTCGGCCACCTCGACGGCGAGCGCTTCGAAGGCGTCCACGTCCGTGCCGTAGGCGACGCCGAGAGGGACGCGGATGCGCCGACGACGTTGCGGAGCGGACTCGTTGGTTATCTTCGCGGCGTTGAGCACGGAGTTCGGCACGGTCACCATCAGTTCGTCGCGCGTGAGGAGCGTCGTCGACCGGATGCCCACCTTCACCACCGACCCCGAGGTGCCGTCGTCGAGGACGATGAAGTCGCCCAGTTTGTACGTGTCGTCGAAGTAGAGCGCGATGCCGCCGAAGAAGTTGGCGACGGTGTCCTTCGCGGCGAAGCGACGGCGATGCCGGCGACGCCCGCCGCGCCGAGCAGCGGCGTTATCTCGATGTTCCAGAGCCACAGCAGGGTGGCCGCGCCGCCGAGGAGGACGACGAGCGTCCAGACGTTCGAGAAGACGGGCGCGAAGTCGAACCGTCCGCCGCGGTCGTTCACCTCCTCGACCAGCCGGTTCACCACGCGGTTGGCCGCGTACGCCCAGACGAGGACGATAATCGACAGCGACGGCCGGCCGAAGAAGTTGTCCAGCGCCGCGGCGGAGAACAGCGTCGACCCCCTGACCGCGGGCACCTGCGAGAGGAGGAACACGCCGGTGAGGGAGGCGGTGACGACCACCGGCAGGCGCAACTCCGCGAGGACGATGTCGTCGTACGCGCCGTCCGTGTGGCTGACGTAGCGCCGCGCCGCCCGGAGGACGACGAACTCCATGCCGAGGGCCGCGAGGAGGGAGACGAGGAGGAGGCCGACGGTGGCCTCGGCGGCCGACAGGCCCGCGAGTGCATCCGAGAGGGGGCCGTACATGCCCGAGACACGTCACCTCGGAACATAACGGTTTCTCGAATTCTCGCGGCGGCGGACCGGTCGGTTTTTCGGAGTTCCGCCGCGAGACGGAGGCATGTTCCGCAAGGGCCACTACGGCGTCTCGCTGCTCGTCTTCGCGCCCGTCGGCTTCGCACTCGTCCGCCTCGGCCGCCCGGACCTCGCGTTCGTCGTCGGCGCGGCGATGCTGTGGCTGGCGATGCTGCCGGACGTGGACCACCGACTCCCCGGCGTCCCCCACCGGGGGCCGACGCACTCGCTGGCGTTCGCGGCCCTCGTCGGCGGCGGCTTCGCCCTCGTCGGACGCGCCGCGGCGTCCGTGGGCCTCGGCGACCGACGGCCTCGCGGCCGTCGCCGAGGCAGCGTCGTCATCTTCGGCTTCCTCGTCGGCTTCCTCGCCGTCCTCGCGCACCTCCTCGCGGACGCCCTCACGCCCGCCGGCGTGAACTTCCTCTGGCCGCTCTCCGGCCGCGAGTACACCGTCTCCCTGTGGCGGGCCGACAACCGACTCGCCAACTACGGGCTGTTCGCGCCGGCGTCTTCGCCGTCGCGGGCGCCCTCACTCTCGCGGTCACGCTCTGACCCGGTCCGTATCGGCCTCGGCCCGCGCGCCGCCGCGCCGACGGTGGGTCACTCGCTCTCGGTGACGCTGACGACCGGCACCGGCGAGGTGCGTATCGTCTTCTCGGCGACGCTCCCGAGGAGAATGCGGTCCACGGCGCGCTTGCCGGTAGTTCCCATCACGATGCGTCCGCACTGGTCTCGTCCACGCCGTCGAGAATCGCCTCGTAGGGCGACCCGCGTTCGACGTGTTTCACCACCTCCACCTCGCGGGACTCGGCGGCGAGGGCGACGTTCTCCACCGCCTCCTCGGCCGCCTCCTCGCCCTCGGCCTCCGAGAGCGCCGAGCGGACGTCGAGGCCGAGGAGCGACTCGTCCACGACGGAGAGAACGTGGACGGTGGCGTCGAGGGCGGCGGCGACGTCGAGGGCGTGTTCGGCGGCGTACGTCGCCGCGGAACTGCCGTCGGTCGGGACGAGGATGCGCTCGTACGGGAACGACAGGTCCCGCTCGGTGCCGGTGCGGACGGTCATCACCGGCCGGTCGCAGAGGCGGACCACCTTCTCGGTGACGCTCCCGAGCAACTGCTCTGAGAGCCCCCGCTCACCCTGCGTCGGCATGACGACCACGTCGTAGTCGTACCGGTCGGCGTACTCGACGATGGTCGAGACGGGGTCGCCCTGCACCACGTCCGTCGCGTACTCGACGCTCAGCGACTCCAGCACCGACGCGGCCTCCTCGACGACCTCCTCGCCTTCCTGTTCGAGGGCGTCCACCACGTCGTTCTCCACGACGGTGACGCTGTCGCGCGCGGTGTCGGCGACGTACAGCAACTGGACGCTCCCGTCGGCCCACTGCGCTATCTCGCCCGCGTGGTACAGCGCCTCGCTCGCGCCGGTACTGCCGTCCACCGGCAGGAGGATACGTTCGTACATACTGTCCCCGACGTCCGACAGCGTGTTAATCGCTTTCCCAGTCGGGGGCGCGTCCGACCCGCCGCGACGACGTCGGTCGGAGAGCAGTCCTTAAGCCTCGACCGGGATATACCGAGGCATGGTCGAACTGGACGACGACGCGATGACGCGATTCCCGGTGCCGGACGAAGACGAACTGCCCGACGACCTGCGGGAGCGAATCGAATCGGAGACCGAGCGCGCGGGGTTCACGCCGAACGTCTTCTCGGCGTTCGCGTACAAGCCGAGTCACTTCCGGGCGTCTTCGACTACCACGACGCCCTCGTCGAGGACACCGCCCTCGACCGCGAGGAGGTGGAGATGATCGTCGTCGCCGTCTCGGGCGTCAATCACTGCTACTACTGCAACGTCGCCCACGGCGCACTCGTCCGCATCTACGCGAAGGACCCGACGCTGGCGGACCAACTCGTCGCCAACTACCGGCAGGCGGACGTCTCCGAGAAACGCATGGCGATGCTCGACGTGGCCGTGAAACTCACCGAGTCGCCCCGAGACGTGACCGAGGCGGACATCGACCGACTGGCCGAGGCGGGCTACTCCGAGGAGGCCATCTGGGACATCGCGTCGGTGACGGCCTTCTTCAACCTCTCGAACCGGATGGCGATGTTCGCCGACATGCGGCCGAACGACGAGTTCCACACGCTCGGTCGGGAGTCGCGGGAGTAGCCGGAACGGGTCACGCCGGGAGAGTCGCCACGCGGCGACCCGAACCGGGGGGCGCCCACTGCGACACCAGACGAACCCTGAGAGTCGCGCGACCGAACCGACGGCGGAAGCCTTATCAGGCAGGTCGCCCTCTGTCCACCCGCAATGGCGAAAGGTACGGTTGCGTTCTTTAACGACACGGGCGGTTACGGATTTATCGAAAGCGAAGACTCTGACGAGGACGTTTTCTTCCACATGGAAGACGTCGGTGGCCCTGACCTCGAAGAGGGCCAGGAAGTCGAGTTCGACATCGAACAGGCCGACAAGGGTCCGCGAGCGAAGAACCTCCAGCGCCTGTAAGGAACGCAACACGACAGCGGTACTGCGGTCGGCGGTCACGTCGATTCTCACCACGATTCTGCGGTATTTCACCCCTCGCGAGCGACGGCGTTCGCCGTGGTCGAAGGAGTGATAGTCGTCTCCGAGAGAGACTTCACCGATGACTAGCCCAACCGTGGCGTTCGTCTGCGTGCAGAACGCCGGACGGAGTCAGATGGCGACGGCGTTCGCCGAACGAGAGGTAGCGGAGCGCGGACTGGACGTGAACGTGGTCACCGGCGGGACGCGCCCGGCCGACCACGTCCACAAGAACGTCGTGGAGACGATGCAGGAGATCGAAATCGACCTCTCCGACCGGTCGCCGCGGGAGGTGACGTTCGAGGAGATATCCGAGTCCGACTACGTGATAACGATGGGCTGTTCGGCCGACGACGTCTGCCCGGCCGGGTGGGCCGGCGACAACCGCGACTGGGACTTGACGGACCCCCACGGGAAGGACCCCGAGGCGACGGTGGAGATTCGCGACGAGATTCGGGACCGCGTCGCCGCGTTCTTCGACGAGTTGGAGCGCGAGGCGTAGTCGGTCGGCCGGTCGACCCGGTTCGAGCGCTACCGGCGCTACAGGTCGCCGCGCGCGCCCATCTCCCGAATCGTCGCGGCGCGGTCACGAATCGCCTCCCACTCGGACTCGTCTTTTCGGTCGACGTGCGAGTACATCAGTCCCATCCGGCCCGTTCCGCGGAGTTCCGCCTCGTTTCGCTTCAGGAAGTCCCAGTAGAGCGCGTTGAACGGGCACGCACGCTCGCCGGTCGTCTTCGTGTGGTGGTACGGACACGACGAGCAGTAGTCGCTCATCCCGTTCACGTAGTTCGCCGAGGCGGCGTACGGCTTCGAGGAGAGGGCGTCCGTCGCGAACGACCCCATGCCGACGACGTTCGGCGTCGTCACCCAGTGGAAGGCGTCAACGAACCCGACGTGGAACCACTCGTTGAGTTCGTGCGGGTCCGCGCCGTACAGGAGCGCGAAGTTCGACAGCACCATCAGCCGCTCGATGTGGTGAGCGTAGCCGTGGTCCCAGACGTGGCCGACCGCCTCCGAGAGACAGCGCATCTCCGTCTCGCCCGAGTAGTACGCCTCGGGAAGCGGTTCGGTCTGGCCGAGTCGGTTCGCCTCGCCCATCTCGGGCATCCGCCGCCGGTAGACGTGGCGCACGAACTCGCGCCAGCCGAGGACCTGCCGGACGAACCCCTCGACGCTGTTCAGCGGTGCGCCGTCCTCGTACGCGCGCTCTGCCGCCTCGACCGCTTCCCGCGGGTGGAGGAGGCCGAGGTTGAGCGACGACGACAGGAGCGAGTGACACAGGGCCCACTCGCCCTCGACCATCGCGTCCTGATACGGCCCGAACTCGGTCAGACGGACCTCGACGAAGTGGTCCAGTGCCTGTCTCGCCTCCTCGCGGGTGACCGGCCAACCGAACGACTCGTCGGAGCCCCACGCGTCGTCGTACCGGTCGCGGACGAACCGCCGGACCGCCTCGGTCGTCTCGTCGGGGTCGAACCGCGGCACCTCGGGCGGGGTCCACCCGTCCGGCGGCGTCTCGCGGTTCTCCCCGTCGTAGTTCCACTGCCCGCCGACCGGGTCGTCGCCGTCCATCAGCACGTCCAACTCGCGCCGGACGTGGCGGTACCAGTGCTCCTGTCGGTAGCGTTCGTCTCCGTCGCTGTCACCGCCGCCGTCGCCGCCGTCGCTGTCACCGCCGCCGCCGCCGTTCCGCGCCTCGGCCCACGCGTCGAACGTCTCCGGCGTCGTCAGGAAGAGGTCGTTCGTCACGAGCGTGAGGTTCCCGCCGCGCGCCTCGACCATCGCCCGGAGTCGGTCGCCCGCGCCGTGACTCGGCGGGTCCATGAGAATCAGGTCGTCGCCGGGGTTCGCCGCGAAGTAGTCGTCGAGGGCGTCGCCGAACGACTCTGCCCGGAGGTAGGTCACCTCGTACCCGCGTTCGCGCAACTCGTCGCGGAAGTGCCGCATCGCGCTGAACACGAGGGTGAGCTTCTGCGGGTGGTACGGGAGGCGTTCGCCGAAGCCGTGCGCCTCCACGAGGAGGACGTGGTCGGCCGACTGCAACGGCGTCACGTCGGGGTTCAGTTGGTCGCCGAGCAACCAGACGGTCATCGGGGCGCGACGGCGGCGGGCGGTCTGAACGTCATCGAACGCCCGTTAGGAGGGTCGAGAGTTAAACGTGCGGCCGGGAGACGACCGGCATCGCCGCCGGTGGCCTCACCGCCGACTGCCCGGTTGCGGGTCCACGTGCGCGGGGGCCATCAAGTCCTCGAACCGCCTGTCGTCAAGCCACTCTATCAACTGCACCAACTGGTCGGCGGCGGCTCGAACAGGCGTTCGCCCGTCTCGGGCGTCGCGTCCGTCTGGTCGCCGAAGACGCCGTTCTCGGAGTTCTCCACGGCGTCGTAGAACGTGCGCGCGCCGTGGGTCATGTAGTTCGTGGAGTCGTCGAGGTCGACGAGGCCGCCGTCGCGGGCGCTCCGAGTCGGTCCTCGCGGACGAGTTCGCCGGCGATGTGCATGATCATCGCCGTCTCCTTCGGTCCGCCGTGGGGACCGTTGTGCTCGAACACCTCGTCGACGAGGTCCGGGATAGACTCGTCCCACATCCACTCGATGGCGTACATCGTCCCGTCGTCGCGGAGGCGGCGACCCACCTCGCGGAGGTGTTGGGCGTTGCCGCCGTGTGCGTTCACGTACACCACGCGGTCGATACCGTGATAGGCGAGGTTGCGCGTCATCGACTCCACGTAGTCGCGGAACTGCGGCGGGTCCACCCACATCGTCCCGTGGAACTGCCGGTGGTGGGGGCTGACGCCGACGTTCACGGTCGGCGTGCAGAGCACGTCCGTCCGGTCGGCGGCCTCGCGGGCCAACGCCTCGGCGATGAGGTGGTCGGTGGCGAGGGGGAGGTGCGGGCCGTGCTGTTCCGTCGAACCGAGGGGGACGACTGCGACCGACTCTGCGGCGACGTAGTCTCCGAGTTCGGGCCACGTCTGGTCTGCGACGTACATCTACTCCTGTCGACGTGGAGACGACCCAAGAAAGTACGTGAGGCAGAAAGATACCGCGAGGCCGCGACCTGCCGGCCGAACCGGCGGTTCGGCGGCGCTACTGGCCGAACGTCTCCTCCTCTCGGCTCCGGAGTTCGATGCGGCGAATCTTCCCGGACGACGTCTTCGGCAGTTCCTCGACGAACTCGATTCGGCGCGGGTACTTGTACGGCGCCGTCTCCGCCTTCATGAACTCCTGAATCTCCGTCGCCAGTTCGTCGGAGCCCTCGTGCCCCTCGGTGAGGACGACGTACGCCTTCACCACGTCGCCGCGTTCCTCGTGCGGGGAGGCGACGGCGGCCGCCTCCGCGACGGCGTCGTGGGAGACGAGGGCGTCCTCCACCTCGAACGGGCCGATGCGGTAGCCCGCGGAGATGATGATGTCGTCGGCGCGGCCCTCGAAGAAGAAGTAGCCGTCCTCGTCGCGGGAGGCCAGGTCGCCCGTCCGGTAGTACTCCCCGAAGAACGTCTCGCGGTCCAGGTCGTCGCGTTCGAAGTAGCCGTCGAAGATGCCCGGACAGTCGACGGGGACGGCTATCTCGCCGATTTCGCCCGCGTCGAGTTCGTTCTCGTCGTCGTCGATTATCGTCGTCCCGAGTCCCGGCGTCGGCTTGCCCATGCTGCCCGGTTTCACGTCGATGCCGGGGTAGTTCGTCACGAGTGCCACCGTCTCCGTCTGACCGTACCCGTCCCGCGGGGTGACGCCGAACGTCGACTCGATGGCCTCGATGGGTTCGCGGTTGAGCGGTTCGCCCGCCGACAGGGCCGCCCGCAGGTCGATGTCGTACGACGAGAGGTCGGCCTGCGAGAACATCCGGTACTGCGTCGGGACGGCGCAGAGGCGCGTGACGCCCTCCTCGGCCATGATTGAGAGGAACGTGTCTGGGTCGAACTCGCCGTCGTACAGCAACTGCGTCGCGCCCGTGGTGATGCCGACACCGACGGGACTCCAGAACCACTTGGCCCACCCGGTGCCCGTCGTCGCCCAGAGCAGTTCGTCCGACAGGTCGGCGGGTTCCTCTGACTCGCCCGGCGGCACCTCGCCGTCGGCGGTGACGCCCCACCAGTACGGCGCGTTCACGAGTTCGAAGCAACGCATCCACCGGTGGCGGTGCATCACGGGCTTCGGTTGCCCCGTCGTCCCCGACGTGTAGTTGATGGACATCGGGTCCGACGCGGCGAGTTCGGGGCCGTCGTGCGTCGTCTCTCGCCCCGACAGGAGCGACTGCAACGACTCCCACCCGTCGGCGTCGCCGCCGAGACAGACGAACCGTTCGAGGGGCGTCTCCGCGCGCACCTCGTCGACCATCTCCACGAGGGAGTCGTGGGCGACGACGGTGGACGCCTCGCAGTCGTTCGCGCGGTAGGCGATGTCCTTCGGCTTCAGCATCGACGAACACGGGACGAGAATCGCCCCGCGCTTCAGCGCACCCAACTGTACCGCGAACACGTCGGGGTGGCGCGGCACGAGGTGCATCACGCGGTCACCCTCGCCGACGCCCATCTCCGCGAGGGCGTTGGCGAAGCGGTTCATGTCGTCGCGGAGGTCCGCGTACGTCCGTTCCTCGCGCGTCCCCTCGGCGTCCCGGAAGCGGAGGGCGACCCGGTCACCGAACGCCTCGGCGTGGGAGGCGACCACCGCCGGGAGGTTGTAGTCGGCCGGAACGTCCCACTCGAACTGGCTGACGGCGTCGTCGTACGAGAGTGCCATGCCCTCACATCGGAAACGTGCCGAATAATGATTTGGGTCCGCGCACCCCCCGGACGACCCGGCGCCGGGCGACGGTCCGTCGCTCGGCGGCCGGTACACAACCCATCGGGCGGGCGCGCTCGGAGCGCCAGTGTCGAGTGCGACGTCGTTCGTGAAAAGCGAAGTTACCGGGTACGTAGCACGAAGTTACCACGTACCCACGCCGGTCGACCCGTCGTCTCCCGTTCTCGGGGGGGCCGCGAGCGACGGCGCGGTTCAGGCCGTTTGCGCCTCGTCGCCGCCGACGGCTCCGACCGACTCGTCGCCCTCGTCGCCGCCCTCACCGCGGAGGGCCAGGGCGAACGCCCCGAGGCCGACCAGGAGGACGAGGAACTGGAGGACGCCCCCGAGAGGGACGAGACCCACCAGACTCACGAGGAGGACGCCCACCGCGAGGGCGGCCCACCTGCTCTCGTACTCGCCGAGCGACAGCAGCCACGTCCCGAGGACGAGTGCGCCGTACACCGTCGTCACCCACAGCACCAGACCGAACGCGAGGAACCCCGCGATGGACAGGGGGATGCCGACGATGGTCAGGAGCAACAGCACCAACGCGACGGGGACGCCGACCAGCACGAGGAGGCCGACGCCGCCGCTCTTTATCGCCTGCGTGGTGCCGACGCTGGTCACGCGCGCGGCGAACCGGGGCGCGACGAGCAAGAGGACGGCGCCGAGGACGAGGTTGACGAGCAGTCCGTAGGCCGCGCCGACCCACTGCGGCAGGGCGAAGCTGTCCGTCTCGACCCCGAAGACGGGCGTGCTGACGACGAGGCTGTCGTCGCGGACGACCGACCCGGCGACCGAGGCGCCGTCCGCGAGCGAGAACCGCTGGGCGTCGTAGGTCAGGCTTCCGCCGACGACGGCCGTCTCGCCGACGACGATGGTGTCGGCGCCGAGGGTCACGTCGCCCTCCACGGTGCCGTCGAGGCGAACGTCGCCCGCGCCGGCTTCGAGGACGCCGGCCACGACGGCCGTCTCACCCACGTCGAGGACGCCGGCGGCGACTTCGACGTCGCCACCGACCGCGCCGTCGACGGTGACGGACCCGGCGGCAACCCCGACGTCGCCGGTGACGCGGCCGGTGTCGGTGACGACGACGGTGCCGGCGACGCCCTGTAAGTCACCGTCGACGGTGCCGGCCACCACGACGGTGCCGGCGACGACTTCGAGCGTGCCTTGGTGCGTCTCGCCTTCGGCGACGGTTATCGTCGGACCGAAGGGCGCTTCTTGCGCGCTCACCGCGCCGGCGAACCCTCCGGTCAGGAGGAAGACGGCCAGGACGACGGCGAACAACCGAGTGACGAACGTGTTGGACATGATGAACACCTCAGAGCGAACGGTCCGTTGCGACCGTCGGCTCTCGAACGACGATACGACGTGTCAGACGATAAATACCTCGTGAGAGCCCGTCGCGTGAGAATCATCACCTCGGTTGAAGCGGCTACACCGGACGATTCCCCGGCCGGCCCGTCCGCCTCGCGTGGTTTTTTGCTCCGTGCCCGTGTGTGTCAGTCCGGCATGGAATACACGACGCTCGGCGACACCGGGATGGAGGTGTCCCGAATCTGTCTGGGCTGCATGAGTTTCGGGACCAGCGACTGGCGCGACTGGGTGCTGGACGAGGAGGCGGGCAAGGAACTGGTGGACCGGGCCATCGAACTCGGTGTCAACTTCTTCGACACGGCGAACATGTACTCCGCGGGCGAGTCCGAACGCGTCCTCGGCGAGGCGTTGAAGGGCCGCCGCGAGGAAGCCGTCGTCGCGACGAAAGTCTACTTCCAGATGGACGACGAGGACCCGAACTCCGGCGGCCTGTCGCGGAAGGCCATCGAACAGGAGTTGGACGCCTCGCTCGACCGCCTCGGGATGGACACGGTGGACCTCCTGCAGATTCACCGCTGGGACTACGATACGCCCGTCGAGACGACGCTTCGCGCCCTCGACGACGCGGTCCGGCGCGGGAAGGTGCGGTACTTCGGCGCGTCGTCGATGTGGGCGCACCAGTTCGCCGACGCTCTGCACACCTCGGACCGACTGGGCCTCGACCGGTTCGCGACGATGCAGAACCACTACAACCTGCTGTACCGGGAGGAGGAACGCGAGATGCTGCCGTTGTGCGAGAAGGAGAACGTCGGTGTCATCCCGTGGTCACCGCTCGCTCGCGGGTGGGTCGCCCGCCCGCACGAGGAGGCCCGTTCGACAAAACGCGGCGAGACGGACGAACTCGCGCACGGCCATCCGTACCTCGAGGGCGGCGGCCGGGCGGTGAACGAGCGCGTGCAGGAACTCGCAGACGAGAAGGGCGTGAAGATGGCGCAAATCGGGCTGGCGTGGCTGTTCCACAAGGACGGCGTGGACGCGCCCATCGTCGGCACGACGAGTATCGAACACCTCGAAGACGCGGTGGAGGCGCTCGACATCTCGCTCAGTCGGTCGGAGATGGACTACCTCGAAGAGCCGTACGAGCCGGTTCGGGTGTCGGGACACGACTGAGACGCCCGCGCTCGGACCACGTCAGTCGCTCGCCGACTCGGCCATCGACTCGCCGAACCCGTCCGCCGAGAGCCGCCACACCGCCCGCCCCGCGACGGTTGCGATGGCGATTTCGGCGAGGCCGACGGCGAGGAAGGCGGTGAAGTAGCCCGCCGACGAGGTGGCGAACCCGCCGACGAGAAAGCCCGCGAGGAAGCCGAGACTGCCGAAGACGTTGAAGCCGCCGAGCGCCGCACCGCGCTCTTCGGCCCCCGCCACGTCCGTCACCAGCGCCATCGTCGCCGGCGAGACGAGCGCGCCGAACACGCCGACGAGCGCCATCGTCGCCGACGGCCAGCGGGAGCGTGGGCGCGGCGCCGACGGCGACGATGGTGACGCCGTAGCCGACGGAGCCGACGACGACGGGGACGAACCGGCCGACGCGGTCCGAGAGCGAGCCGAACGGGTACTGCAGCAGCGCGAACGGGAAGAAGAACGCGAACAGGGCGAGGCCGGCCCCGAACGCGTCGAGCCCGAACGCGTCGCGGAAGTAGTAGACGCCGACGAGGGCGAAGAATCCGGCCGTCATCCGGTCGATGAAGCCGAAAGCGTACGGGACGCCGAGCGCCGGGCGTCGGCGGAGACGGCCGAGGGCGGCGTCGAGGCGGACCCGGACGCCGTCGGGCGTGCGGTCGGGGACGGTGGCGACGACGGCGGCGGCGGCGACGA
>NZ_WPCD01000010.1:0-49256 GCF_009741955.1 Halogeometricum sp. CBA1124
GGTGGACGGCGTCGTCGTCGACGGGCGCGCCGCCGTGGACGAGTCGCTCGTCACCGGCGAGTCGCTGCCCACCACCCGCGGCCCGGGCGACCCCGTCGTCGGCGGCTCCGTCGTCACCGACGACTCCCTGACGGTCGAAGTTGGCGCCGACGCGACGAGCACGCTCGACCGCCTCGTGGAACTGCTGTGGGAGATTCAGTCCTCCCGCGGCGGCGCGCAGCGACTCGCAGACAAGCTGGCGACGGTGTTCGTCCCCCTCGTCCTCGTCCTCGCGGCGGTGACGACGGCGGGCTTCCTCGCGCTGGGGTCGTCGCCGGCGGACGCCCTGCTGAACGGGCTGACGGTCCTCGTCGTCTCCTGCCCGTGCGCGCTGGGGTTGGCGACGCCGCTGGCCGTCGCCTCGGGCGCCGCGACGCGGCCGACGCGGGCGCGTCGTCGCCTCCGACGCCGTCTTCGAGGACGCGCCCGACGCGGACGTGCTCGTCTTCGACAAGACGGGGACGGCTGACCGACGGCCGGATGCACGTCGCGGCGTGACAACCGGCGAGGCCGACGAGGCGACGGCGGTCGAACTGGCCGCGGCCGTCGAACGCCACGCCGCCCACCCGCTCGCGAAGGCCGTCGTCGAACGCGCCCGGACCGCCTCCCCGAGGTGACGGACTCGTCGATTCTCCGGCGAGGCGCGGCGGGGACCGTCGACGGCCGGCGCGTCGTCGTCGGCCATCCGGACCTCCTCCGCGAGGAGGGGCTCTCGGTTCCGGCGACGCTCGCGGCCGCCGGCGAGTCGATTCGCGACGACGGCCGCGTGCCGGTGTTCGTCGGCTGGGACCGGACCGCGCGCGCCGTCCTCGACGTGGGCGACGCGCCCCGGGAGATGTGGGACGAGACGCTGTCGGAACTCGGTGCAGGTCGGGAGATTGTCGTCCTCACCGGCGACGACGAACGCGCGGCGGCGCAGTTCCGCTCTCACCCCGCGGTCGACGAAGTGTTCGCGGGCGTCCCGCCGGAGGCGAAGGCTCAGACGGTCGAACGCCTCCGCTCGCGCGGTACCGTCGCCATGGTCGGCGACGGCTCCAACGACGCCCCCGCACTCGCCGCGGCGGACGTGGGCATCGCCTTCGGGTCCGGCACCGACCTCGCCGGGAGCGCCGCCGACGCCGTCGTGGTCGAACGCGGCCTCGAAGCGGTCCCGACGGTGTTCGCCGTCGCCGCCGGGACGCACCGGCGCATCCGGGAGAACCTCGCGTGGGCGTTCGTCTACAACCTCGTCGCCATCCCGCTGGCCGCCTTCGGCCTGCTCAACCCTCTGCTCGCCGCCGTCGCGATGGGGACGAGCAGCCTCCTCGTGGTCCTCAACTCCTCTCGGTCGGTGGAGTGAGTCGGGGCGACGCCGGGCGCGAGGCGGCGGGTCGTGCCGGTAGGGTGTGATTTAGGCCGTCGGGGCGACAACTCGGCACGACCCGATGCCCGACGAGGACACCCGAGGCGCGGACGACCCGTACCGCATCGACCTCCCGGACGGTTGGACCGCCGTCACCGAGGGCGACACGACGACGTACGAGTCGCCCGGCGGGACGCGCCGCGTCCAGATAACCGAGTTCTCCCGAGGGCTGTCGCTGTACTGGTGGGTCGACGTGTACGAACGCGACGGCGAGGACTGGACGCGGGTCGAGGTCGGTCTCGGCGAGAGTTACACCCGCGCGGACGCCGTCGCGTCGGCCGTCCAGTCGTACCTCGACGGTCTCGCTCCCGAACCGGACCGCCGCGCGACGGTCGGCGGCGAACGCGACTGAACCGTCGCGCGGCGGGCGACTGTCACCGTGACGCTCGTTCGCTGAGGCGACTGCCGCACTTTTCCGTCGAGCGACCCTACCGGCGGCCGTGTCACTCGAAATTTCGACCGACGAGCGAGTGGAACTCCTCGACGTCACCTCGGAGGTGGCCGCGGCCGTCCCCGAGCAACTCGATGCGGGCGTCTGCACCGTCTTCGTGCCCCACACGACGGCGGGCGCGTCGTCAACGAGAACGAGAGCCGACTGCTGCGCGACGTCGAACGACTGCTCGCCGAACTGGTCCCCCGCGGCGACGACTACGACCACGACGCCATCGACGACAACGCGGACGCGCACCTGCGGGCGACCCTTCTCGGTTCGAACGTCTCGATACCGGTCGAAGACGGCGAGTTGGCCCTCGGAACGTGGCAGTCGGTGCTGTTCGTCGAGTGCGACGGGCCGCGGACGCGCCGACTGCGAGTCACGACGACGCCGTCGTAGTGCTCCTGTCGCCCGGCGACGAGCGAGCGCTCACCGCCGTTCCACCGGCGACTGCGTCTCCACGAGTCGCAGGAAGTTGTCGAACACCCGCGCCGCCGCCTCGGCCGCCGCGGCAGTCTCGTCCGTGATGCCGTCGAGGACGGACCGGATGCGTTCGTCGGGCAACTCCTTGTTCTTCGTCACCCACTCGGCCGTCTCGCGGTCGTACTCGGGGTGGAACTGGACGCCGTAGGCGGCGCCGTCGCGGAACGCCTGCACGCCGAAGTCGTTGCGCGCGAGGGTCACCGCCCCGGACGGGAGTTCGGCCACCCGGTCGGAGTGCGTCTCGAACGCGGTGAACGTCCGCGGGACGTTTTCGAACAGGTCGTCTTCGCCCACGCGAGTGATACGCCGGTACCCGAGTTCGTACTCGGCCACGTCCACGATACGTCCGCCGAGAGCCTGCGCGACGAACTGGTGCCCCCAGCAGACGCCGAGCGTCGGGACGCCCGCGGCGTGCGCGCGGCGGAACCAGTCGGTGACCTCGTGAATCCACTCGTGGTCGTCGTAGACGGACGTCTGCGACCCGCTTATCACCACGCCGTCGTACGTCCACGCCCGCGAAGACACCGGCGGGGGGAGTTCGCCGTCGCTCAGTTTGAACGTCGTCACCTCGGCGTCGAGGACGCGCCTGAAGTTCCGCTCTGCGGGTGTGTCGCCGACGGACGCGTCGAGGAGTGCGATGGTCGCGCTCATGGTCGAACGTACGCACCCCCGCCCCTTTTAGTTTTGCATAGTATAGACAATACTACTGTCGGGGGCGCGCGGGGAGACATCTTCCGATGCGCACGTATCCATCAAAATCTGCGACCGGAACCCTTCCGCTCCGAAACCGAACTTGCACGGAAAGTAAAATCACGACGGGGTTGAACGCCTTCGGTGGATATCAGATTCTGAGAACGAGCGACCCGTACTTGCAGTCGTCCCTCCAACTCCTATCCGTAGGGCATCCGCCCGACGACCGACTGTACAGCGCGTGACTGAAGCCGGACACAAACCACAGCTATGGATATAACTGATATCGTTTCGAAGGAGTACGTCGAATTCGACCCCGAGACCGAAGTCTCGAAACTCGTCGGTGCGTTCGAGGACCCGACGGTCAAAGGAGTCGTCGTCCGCGGCGACGAGTTCGAGGGCGTCGTCACGCGGCGGCAACTCACCACCTCCCGTCACCCGCCCGACCAGAAGGTCGGGTCGCTCGTCTGGCACGTTCCTCGACTCGCCCCCACCGAGGACGTCCGCAAGGTCGCCCAGTTGATGATAGATAGCGACTCGCACGTCCTCCCCGTCTTCGAGGGGGACGACCTCGTCGGCGTCGTCACCGCAGACGACCTCCTCGATGCGGTCGCGCCGTTCCTCGACGCCGCCAGCGTCGGCGACGCCTACTCGGACGAACTCGTCTCGGTCGCGTCCACTTCGACGGTCGGCGAGGCCGTCAGCCGGTTCCGCGAACACCACTTCACGCACCTCCCCGTCGTCGAGGACGACGCGGCGGTCGGCATCCTCAGCCTCTACGACATCGTGGACCTCACGGTCCGCCCCGAGACGGGGAGTCAAGGGGGCGACCCGAGCGGTCGAGACGCGTTCGGGGGCGGTTCCGGTCGCACCCGCCGCGGCGGGTTCGGCGCCCGCGAGGGCGAAACCGACCGGGCGTTCGACCTCCCGGTCCGCGACGTGATGGTGTCGCCGGTCCGCACTATCGAACCGAGCGAGACCCTCGACGCGGCGGTCGAGGCGATGTTCGACGCGGACGCTCCTCGCTGGTCGTCGTGGAGGAGGGACGCCCCGTCGGTATCGTCACGAAGACGGACGTCCTCGACTCGTTGACGTGGGAGGCCGAGGGCAACAGGGCGGTCCAGATATACGGGGCCGACCTGCTGGACGACGTCAGCTACGAGGACCTCGTGGCGATGGTCGACTCGTTCGACGACAAGGACCACGGAACGAACGTGCTGGACGCGAAAGTCCACCTCCACGAGCACGACGAGACGCTCCGCGGGACGCCGTTGCTCCTCGCCCGCGTCCGCCTGTACACCGACGGCGGAATGTACATCGCCTCCGGCGAGGGCTACGGCGCGAAGCAAGCGCTCGACGAGGCGCTCGACATCCTCCAGCGGCAACTCCGGGACAAGAAGACCCACGGACGGACCAAGAAGCACCCCGACGAGGCGTTCTGGGAGAAACGCTTCGGCTGGATACTCGAAGAGGTCGCCTGACCGGGCCGGACGACACCTGACGGGGAGCCTCGGAGACAAAACGCCGGCGCGGTCGCCGAACGCCGGTTCGCATTTTTCGACGGAGGGTCAGAGGACGACGAACGACGGGAGGTACAGGAGCAGACAGCCGACCGCCGCGCGCCGGTCGATACCCCGCCGCCAGTACAGCACCGCGAGGACCACGACCGAGACGGTCAACATGTAGCCGACCGACGGTAGCACCGCCTCGGGGTCGCTCAGGGTCACGTCGCGACGAGTGCGCCGATGCCCAGAGAGAACACCGGGTCGGTGATGTTGCTCCCGAGCAACGACCCGACCGAGATGCCCTCTTCGCCGTCTCTGGCGGCGACGCCCGCGACGGCTATCTCCGGTGTCGTCGTGCCCAGTCCGGTCAGAATTCCGACGAGGTAGGGCGGAATCCCGACGACCGTCGCGACTGCGATGCCGTTCGTCACCATCAGATGCCCGCCGCCCACGACCAGCAGGAGTCCGAACAGTATCCACGGAATCGTCCGCTTCGGCGGTTCCTCCTCCTCTATGACCTCCTCGGTTATCTCTTCGCCCCCCTCGCTCGAGTAGAGGTCGTGGACGAAGATGGCGTACGCCAGCATCATCAGGAACCCCTCCGACCGCGTGATTCCGTCTTCGAGGGTGAGAATCATGATTATCATCGACAGCAACATCGCGCCCCCGTAGACGAGCACGTTCTTCCGTTCGGCGACGATCGGCGCAACGAGGGCGACGACACCGATACCCACCGTTATCTGTGCCGTCTCCGACCCGACGATGTTCCCCACGACGATGTCGCCGGCGCCGTAGTAGGCGGCGTACAGCGAGGTGGTCATCTCCGGTACCGACGTTCCGATGGAGACGACAGTCACACCGATGAAGAAGCTCGAGACGCCGTAGTAGAGGGCGAGTTCGGCCGCCGCCCGGACCGTCCTGTCGGCACCCACGAGGAGGACGACCAGACCGACGACGAACCCTCCCAGTTCGACCAGCATCTATCCGGCCCAACAGGGTCCGACGAGTAAAGTGTGCCCGTCGCACCGTGGAGGTCCAACGGTGGGGGGCAGACTACTCCTCGTCGCCGACCTCGTAGTCGCCGCCGTACTTCACGAAGAAGTACGCGAGGGCGATGACGCTCACCAGAGCGATGCCCGTCGCGATGGCCAGCGTTCGAGCCGAATCCGGAACTTGTGGGACCTCCGGGCCCGACGCTTCGGTCGCCCCGCCCGGTTGGACGGTCACGCTCCCGAGCATCCCGACGGACTCGTGGGGGATGCAGAAGTACTCGTGCGTGCCCTCGACCTCGAACGTGTGCTCGTACGTCTCGCCGCCGCCGACGTCGCCGCTGTCGGGGTCGCCGGACGAGTAGGCCCTCCTGGCCGCGTCTTCGGAGTCGAACCCGCCCGAGGCCCAGTATTCGGCCTCCCCGGGGATGTCGTCCTCGTACGCCGTGACGGAGTGACCGATGGTTCCGACGTTCTCCCAGACCACCGTGTCGCCCGGCGCGACGGTGATCGCATCCGGGTCGAACACCAGTTCGTCCGTCATATCGACCGTGTGGCGCTGTCCCTCCTGTGCCGTCGCGGTTCCCGCGGCGGCGCTCAGTGCGGCCACACCGCCCGCGGTTCGCACCGAACCCCCGTCGCGACATGGTGGTCGGGTTCCCGTCCATGCGTAGTGGTCCCTCACCATGTCAATAATCCTTCGGGTCGATTCCTACTCGGTGAGAGCTCCTCGCACGGCCGAGCCGACTCCAGGGGCGTCACCGCTGGGGGTTCGCTCCCCGCCCGTCGCTCACTCGTCTTTCGACTCCTCGGCCGTCCCGTCCGCCGACTCGACGGCCGGGAGTCGCCGCACGACGAGGACGGGCGCGAGCGTTCGCTCCGCGAGTCGCTCCGACGGTTCGCCGAAGACGAGTTCTCGCACCGTGGGCTGGCTCTCGCCGAGGACGATGAGGTCCGTGTCGTCGGACGCCATCTCGCTCAGCGCCTGCAGGGGTGCCTGACTCACCGCCACGGTCCGCTCGATGGCGTCTGGCGGGACGCCGTTCGCAGAGAGGGCGTCGGCCGCCTCCTCGAGCAGTCGGTCACCCGCCGGGCGCGCCTCCTCGGAGTCGGCGACGTGGACCAGCCTCACCGTGACGTCCGAACCGACCGCCAGCGCGGAGGCGAACGCGGTGATTCGGTCGGTGTTGATTCCCGCGCTGAGCGGGACGAAGATTCTGTCGACGTTCGGCGCGGGGTTGAGCAACAGAATCGCGTCGACTTGCTCGTCCACGGCGACGCGTTCGAACGTCTGCGTCGGGTCTCGCGTGAAGACGAACCGCGTCTCGACTGTGCCGTCCGTATCGCGAAACGCGTCGGCCAGGTCGTCTAGCTCCGCCCGCGCCTGTTCGCCGAACTGCTCGCGCGCCTGTTCGGGCGCGGTCTGTTCGGGGATGACGTGGTAGCCCAGCAACACGACCGGAATCGACGCCGCCGTGAGCAGTTCCACCAGCGCGGTCGGGACCTGTTCGCCTTCGAACGTCCGGACGGGGACGAGAACGGTCAGTCCTTCCCCGGTGTCGATGCGTTCGGTCATCGTTAGAGCACACCTCTCAGTTCGACGTCCGCGGCATAGAACCGTTGCCATACTGCGGCCGCGAGCATGACGGCCACTCCGATGGCCTGCGACAGCGGTTGCATGAGTGCGAGGAGGGCGAAACTGGCGACCGCGCCGAGTATCGGCAACACCGGGTAGCCCGGGATGCGGTAGTCGGGGTCGTACCACTCGGGCGACTGCCGCCGGAGGACGACGAGCGTGACGCACATCAGCCCGTACATCAGGAGGTGGAGGAACGACGCAACCTCCGCCAGCACCTCGACGGGACCGAACACGACCAGGAAGAGCACCGGCCCCCCCGCGAGGCTCAGGGCGACGTGCGGCGTGTTGTACTTTCGGTTGAGCGTCCCGGCCTTCGAGGGAACGATCGCGTCGCGGCTGAGCGCGTACAGCGCGCGCGACGAACTCAGAATCGACGCGTTCGCGCTGGAGACGGTCGCCAGCAGGCCGGCGATGAGAATGATCACCGCGCCGCCGATGCCGACGTAACTCCGCGCGACTTCGACGAGGGCGGTTTCGCCGAAGGCGGCCAGTCGCCCGCTCCCGAACGCGCTGGTGGCGACCAGCACGGTGACGACGTTGAACACCGCGACGAGGACCACGGACCCGATCATCGCCAGCGGGAGGTTCCGACCCGGGCGCTTGATGTCGCCGGCGACGGTTGCCACCTGCGCGAAGCCGAGGTAGGCGGTGAACACGAACGCCGTCGTCGTCAGGATGGGGAAGACGCCGAACGGGGCGAACGCCTCGGGGACGGTCTGTCGGCCGAAGAATCCGAGCGTGTCGAGTCCGCCGTAGACGAGAAACACCGACAGGATACCGAGTAGGAGGCCCACGATGACGTTCTGGAGTTTCGCCGTGTTCTCGGTGCCGACGATGCTCGACGCGGTCAGCGCCACCCCGACGAGGACGGCCAGCGCGGGTGCGAGTATCCCCGCGCCGACGTCGATACCGACTTCCGCCAGTATCGCCGCGGCGTACTGCCCGAAGCCGACGAGGTAGAACGCCGAGGCGAACACCAGCCCCAGCCACAGGCTCAGCCCCACCACCGCGCCGTAGGCGGTTCCCATCCCGCGGGAGATGAAGTAGTAGCCGCCGCCGCTCTGGGGCATCGCCGTCGCCAGCTCTGACGTCGGGAGCGCGACGAGGAGGGCGACGACGGCTCCGAGCGCGAACGAGACGGCTGCGGCGGGTCCGGCACGTCCCGCCGCGAGGCCGGGGAACACGAAGATGCCGGCACCGATCATCGTCCCCACGCCGATGGCGATGCCGCCGCGAAGGTCGATGGTCCGCTCCAGTTCGAGTTCGTCGTCGTAGATGGTTGCCTCGTCCACCGTCTCGGCGGTCGAACCGGGCGGCCCCTCCGCCGTCGAACCGGGCGGCCCCTCCGCCGTCGAATCGCCTCCCGTCTCTGGTTCGCTCATTTACCGAGACGATGGTATCTACGGCCCTAATAGATTCCCCCGTGTTTCGCGTCTTCCCGCTTCGTCCCGGCGTCGCCCGCAGACGAACACGTCCGCACGTGTTCTCACCAGCTCGGAAAAATAGGATACCCTTTATTACTGGACTACGCAGGAGTGTACGTGATGAGTTGCGAAAACGACGGGGACTACACCTTCCGCTGCCCGGAGTGCGACGAGGCGTTGGAGGTGAACGACTCCATGAAAACCGCGCTCGTCGAACGTGGGTGCGTCCTCTGCGGAGCCCCGGTCACGAGCGACGCGTTCACGGCCGTCTCTTCGACCGACTGTCCCTAGCACTCCGAAACACGCACGCGTGACCGTCTCGGACCTCCCGTGTGGTCGATTTCGGCACGATACGACCGCGGCCGCCCACAGACAGGTATTAGTTCACCTCCCGTCTCACGTCATACAAGAGCATGACGCTGGACCAGGAGACCGGACTTTCCCGTGAGGAGACGGACGCGCTACTCGCCCGTCACGAGACGGGCGTGTTGGCGCTGGCGCGGGACGACGACCCGTATTCGATTCCCATCTCCTACGGCTACGACTCCGAGACGCGCCGCTTCTATCTCCGACTCGTCTCGACGCCGCAGAGCGAGAAGCGGGAGTTTCTCGCCTCCTCGCCGAAGGCTCGACTCGTCGTGTACGAGGAGGCCGAACCCGTCTACCGGAGCGTCGTCGCCATCGGGACGCTGGAAGAGATATCGAAGGACGAGTTGACCGTCGAGCACGTCGAACAGTACGGCGAGGCCAAGCGCCCCCTGTTCGAGATATGGGGCGAATCGAAGCGCAACCTCGACGTCCAGCTCTATCAGCTCGAACCGGACGAACTGAGCGGCCGCCGGGTCGAGGTCGAACGGGAGTAGGAGACTCCGTTCGGTCGCGGTCCCCGTTCGCCACCTGTGGGTTCAAGTGAGTGCTCGACGAAGCCCTCAGCGTCGATGCCCACTGGAATCCGTGCGACGGTGGCGTTCACGACGCCCGACATCTGTCCGATAGTCGAACTCTCGAACACCGCCGAGACGACTATCGACTCGGTGACGACGAACGTGACGCCGTCCGGCGACGACGAGAGCGTGACCGAGTTCTCTGTCGACGCGGACTGCGACGCCGAGGCGGACCTCACGCCGGTGTTCTCGCACGGGGGCACGAACCGATACCGGTTCACGCACGACGACGGCGTGGCGTGCCCGTGCGAATGCCTCGGGCAGTTCGGGTGTCCGGTCACCCGGTACGTCGCACAGGACGGGGAGTTGACGCTCGTCTTCCACGCCGCGGACTACGAGGAACTCCGGGACGTCGTCGCGGAACTCCGCGAGCGATTTCCCGACGTCGACATCAAGCGGTTCGTTCGCTCGCCGGCGGGCGAGCAGAGCCGTGACAGCGTCTTCGTCGACCGGAGCAAACTCACTTCGCGACAGCTCGAAGTGCTCGAAACGGCACACCAGATGGGGTACTTCGAACGGCCGCGGCGAGCCAACGCGACGGAGGTTGCGGCGGCACTCGGCATCTCCCCGTCGACGTTCGCCGAGCATCTCTCTGCCGCGCAGTCGAAACTGTTCACCGACATCCTGTAACGACGGTCCGAGAACGACGCCCCCGGGAGGTGCTTATAAACCTCCCCGGATGTTGGGGCGGTCAGTTACTCCCACTGTACCGCATCAGCAGTAGGTATGAGCCAGTCACCGATGGTCCCCTCGTCAGTTCAGTTCGCCGACCGACAGTCGTCCACCGAGGAGACGGTGGTTCGGGACGAGGACGCGATTCAGGACCTCCTCGACGCGTTCAACGACGCCGGGTCCCGCGCGATTCTCGACGCGACCAGCGACGAAGCGCTGTCCACGAACGAGATTTCGGAGGCGTGCGACCTCCCGCTCTCGACGGCGTACCGGAAACTCGACCAACTCACCGACGCGGGTCTGGTCGAAGAGCGGACGCGCATCCGTCGCTCCGGGAAGCACGCCAGCGAGTACGCCCGCGTCGTCGAGGACGTCGTCATCTCCATCGACTCCTGCGGCGAGATGGAACTGCGCGTCTCTCACCGCCCGTGCGCCGACCAGTTCGGGGGACGTTTCCCGGGCGCCCCCCGCGACGAGCGCACGAACTGAGCGGAGTGCCGATTCGACGACTCAGTCCGAGCGTTCTCGGGCGTTGACCGCCAGCACGGGCACGTCCGAGTGTCTGATGACGCGTTCGGTCGTACTCCCGAGCAGGTATCGGTCGAGCCCCGTCCGCCCTGCCGTCCCCATCGCTATCGCGTCGACGTCGTTCTCCTCGGCGTAGTCGAGGAGCGTTCGCGCCGCGAACCCTTCACGGACCTCGGTGACGGCGTCGAGTCCGGCCGCGCGGGCCTGCGAGGCGATGCCCTCCGTCATCGTCTGCCCGTTCTCCTCTAGCTCCGCTATCACCTCCGAGGGGAGCGTGTACGTCGGACTGGCCGTCACGTTGCCCACGTCCACCACGTTCACCGCGTGGACGCGCGCGCCGGCCTTCTGCGCGATGGCGATGGCGTGTTCGACCGCCGCACTCGCCGGTTCGCTCCCGTCCGTCGGCACGAGAATCTCGTCGTAGCCGTCGACGACTTCGCTCCGGTCGGTCGCTCGAACCGTGAGGACGGGTACCTCGGCCGTTCGAACCACGTGTTCCGTCACGCTCCCGGTGATGTACCGGCTCAGTCCGGTTCGGCCGTGCGTTCCCATCGCGAGGAGTTCGACGTCGTGCTTCTCGGCGTACTCCAGTATCGCCTCTCTGGGGTCGCCTCTGACGATTGCCGTCTCCACGGAGTCGCGTCCGCGAGGGCGTCTTCGACCGCTTCGATAGCCTCCTCGCCCTTCGCGTCCAGTCGCGACATGAACTCCTCGTCCACGCCGCCGGCGCCGAACACGCCGGCCGCGGCCTGCACGTCCGCGACGTTGACGACGTGTACTGTCGCGTCGAACAGTCGCGCGAGGTACCGGCCGTGTTCGGCCGCGCGAATCGCGTGCTCGCTACCGTCCGTCGGGATGAGAATCGTGTCGTACATCGCCGTTCTACTCACGTATCGAACACGTCTAGATATAAACGGTGGCGGTCATCGCCATCGGATAGGAACGGTGCCGCGGGGACACGACGCGTGGGGGACGCGCCTCCGTCTCCAGCGAACTGAGAACCAGCGACTGCCGTTACCTCGCTCGCTCGCGTATCGTCTCACATGAACCGAAACGTCCGAATCCCCCACGTGGCGGTCGACCTGTCCGACCGGCGGGTGATCAGTTGGCGCCTCCTCGCCGCCGTCCTCGCCGTCGAAGTCGTTCTGAGCGCGGCGTTCAATCTGGTCGTCTTCCGGAGCGAGTGGTTCCTCGAGACGGTGTTCAGGCCCGTCTTCGTCGCCACCGGCGGGCTGGTGGGTCCCACGCTCCTGGTGAACGCCGTGAACGTCCTGCTCGTCTTGGTGGGTCTGCTGATACTCGTCGGCGGACTGCGTCTCCGTGACCTCGGGCTGGAACGCTCGAAACTCCCGCTCGCGGCGGCGGTCACCGCCGGGCTCTGGGCGACGATTCAGGTCGTCGGCGCGACGGTGGCGTACGTCCAGACCGGGTCGGTCGCGCTCGACCCCCTCTGGTCGACGGCCGGCGTCGGTGCCGTGCTGGGACTCCTCGTCGCTCAGTTGTTCGGAAACGCGCTGTTCGAGGAGGTGCTCTACCGCGCCGTGTTGCTCGACCAACTGGTGCTGAAGCTCCGGCACCGCAGGCGCGGCTTCCTGCTCGCACTCGTGGGGTCGCAGGCGGTGTTCTCGCTTCTGCACGTCCCCAACCGGCTCTATCAGGGGTTCCCGCTCGACGCGCTCCTCGTCAGTCTCGGGATGCTGTTCCTGATGGGACTGCTGTTCGCGCTGGTCTACCACCGGACGGGGAACCTCCTCGTCGCCGTCGGCGTTCACGCCGTCGGCAACGCGCCCACGATGCTGGTGGAGACGCCGGTGTCGGGGAACTTCCTCACCGTCGTCTTGGCCGTCGTCCTCGTCGTCGTCTGGCCGGTCGTCTCGGGTTCACGCGGTTCCGGGCCGCAGTCCTCGGACGAGGTTCGACCGACGGCCTGACGGGGTGCGTCGCTCGACGTGCCCCGGTCCGCCGGGGTCGCCGCCAATCGATCGGTCCGGCCCGCCGTCGCGACCGGACGCTCCGTCGCTCGGCGGGTCACGACGCGAGCGAATCCTCTCAGAGACCGAACTTCGCGTCGCGTTCGACGACCGTGTACCCCTGTGCAGTGAGCACGTCGCCGCGGTACCGCTCCGCGACGAACTGCTGCGGAACGCGCCGCACTCCGAAGCGCCGGTTCGACTCGTATTCGACGTCGACGACCGTTCCGTCGCCCTCGCCGCTCACCGTCGCGGTGTACGTCGCCCACGGCCGGTCGTCCGCCGTGAGTTCCAACTCGACCCGTCGCTCTCCGTCTGCGGCGGTGTCGGTCCGCGTCCGAACCGCCACCGTCACTGAGCGCAGGCCGAACAAGTACGACGTCCGGTACCGCACCGCGTCTCGCCGACGGACACCCCGTCCGCGATTCCCCACTGAAGCGCGAGCACCGGCGGCGTCGGACCGGCGAACTCTTCGACCACCGCCGCTGGCGGGTCGTCCGTCCGGAGCCGGAACGTCCCGCGGGAACGGAAGACCGGCGCGCGTGCGGCGACGACGAGGACGGCTGCGACGCTATCGCCGACAGCAGCGACGCCGTCAGATAGGTCCCCAGAAACACCGATACCGCGAGCGTGACGACGAGTACGTTCAGAGGGCGCTCACGTCTGAGGTATCGCTTCGCGACGGTCACCGCTTCCCGCGGTCGTTCGACTTCGTTCGGGGAGGGCATCACGAAGAACGCCCGCCGGGAGCCGATTAACTCTATTGAACTCTCTCCTACTGTCGACCCGAAGTGGCCGCCGCTCGAACGGCGAACCGACCGCTTCTCGGGCGTCGGCAATCACTGGTCGGTTATTTACTGTCAGATGTAGAATGTGAACGTGACGATGACCGAACACACCCCTTCCTCGGAGCGGTCGGCGAGTTCGCGGCCGCTCGTTCGAGTCGCGGAGTTCTTCGCGCTGACGTTCCTCGTCTCGTGGGTCCTGTGGGGACTCGGAGCGTTCCTCGGAACGACCGCCGGCGCGTGGCCGATACTGAGTACGCTGGCCGGCTTCGGACCGCTGGTCGCCGCCGGCATCCTGAGTTGGCGCGACGGTGACCTCCGCGCGTGGGCCGCGCAGGCCGTTCGGTGGCGGACGGGTGCCCGGTGGTGGCTGGCGGCCCTCCTCGGCGCGCCCCTCCTGTCGCTCGCGGGCTACGGCGTCTACGTCGCGCTCTCCGGCGCGTCGTTCAGTCTCGCGAGCGGAACGCTGCCCGTCGTCTACGCGACGGTGTTCCTCTACGTCTCCTCCTCCGCGGGGGGTTCGGCGAGGAGATGGGCTGGCGCGGCTACGCGCTCCCGCACCTGCTCGAACGCTACAGCACCACCGCCGCGGCACTCGTCGTCGGCGTCGGCTGGGCGGTCTGGCACCTCCCCCTGTTCTTCGTTCAGGGGACGAGACAGAGCGGTCCCTTCGCCGTCTACCTGCTCGGCGTCGTCGGCCTCTCCGTCGTGCTGGCGTGGCTCTACGTCCGGGCGAAGGGGAGCGTCCTCCTCGTCGCCGTCTTCCACGCGCAGTGGAACGTCTTCGACAGCGGCGTGTTGTTCGCGCTGAGCGGCGAGTCGCCGCTCCTCGCGCCCGCGGCGTCGGCGGCCGTCGTCTGGGCCGCCGCACTCCTCCTGGTCGCACTCGACGGCGAGACGATGCGTTCGTCCCGTCCCGGCACCGCCCCGCCCGGACGAGGGTCACCCGCCGAGTAGGCACTCGGTCCCGGTTCGAGAGGCGTGGCGACGACGCCGTCCCGTCGGCTGCCCAATTTCCAGAACAAAGAAATTCGTCGAAATATACACTACTGATTCTGTAACCGTGCTAATCTTTTCACATCGTTAACGATAGTTCGGAACATGGTAGAGGCGACCATCGACGTCATCCATCGCGGCGGACTGGAGTGCGACCTGAACTACCTCGTCGAGGGGAACACCCTCGGGTCGCACGACGAACCGAATCCGGACACGGACTACGTCGAGATTCCGGTGTGGAACCTCGTCATCGACCACCCCGAGGCGACGATTCTGTGGGACACCGGCAACCACGAGGACGCCCTCGACGGCCACTGGCCCGAGGGACTCACGCAGGCGTTCTATCCGCACGACGCGCGGGAACACTCCCTCGACGGTGACCTCGCTGACGCGGGCTACGACCTCTCGGACATCGACGCCGTCTTCCAGACGCACCTGCACCTCGACCACGCCGGCGGCCTGCACCACTTCGACGGCACGGACGTGCCCGTGTACGTCCACGAGGAGGAACTGAAGTTCGCCTACTACTCCGCGAAGACCGATGAGGGAAGCGCCGCGTACGTCCTCGGCGACTTCGACCACGACCTGAACTGGCAGGTGCTCCATCAGGACCGCGAGACGCACTTCGAGGACGTCGAGTTCCTGCGTCTCCCGGGCCACACGCCCGGCCTCACCGGGACGATGATTCACCTCGACGACCACGGCACACTGCTATTCGCCGGCGACGAAATCTATCAGGACGTCAACTACGAGGACGAGGTGCCCCTCGGCGCGGGCCTCCTCTGGAGCGGACGCCACTGGTTCGACAGCCTGCAGACGCTCAGAGACCTCCAGCGGCGTCACGACGCCGAGGTGGTGTACGGGCACGACCCCGAGCAGTTCGAGGAGATTCGGTCGGGGTGGTCGTAGATGGGGTACGAGCGGTCGGTCTCCGCGCCGAACCACGAACTCTCGACCGAGACGGTCTGGCACGTCACGATGCCC
This sequence comes from Halogeometricum sp. CBA1124, assembly GCF_009741955.1. Classification (NCBI taxonomy): domain Archaea; kingdom Methanobacteriati; phylum Methanobacteriota; class Halobacteria; order Halobacteriales; family Haloferacaceae; genus Halogeometricum; species Halogeometricum sp. CBA1124. The sequence continues at coordinate 15,484 of NZ_WPCD01000010.1, forward strand.
GAGATTCGGTTCGGCCGCGACTCGACGGACGAACTCGCGTTCCAACTCCGTGACCTCGACGTCGACGACGACGCGCGCGGCCTCGTCGTCACAGACGAGACCCTCGTCGACATCGGCCACGCCGACCGCGTCACCGAGCATCTGGAGGCGGCCGGCCTCTCGGTGGACGTCTACGACGAGTCCGAGCGGGAACCGTCCGTCGAGGCCGCCGAACGCTGCATCGAGTACGTCCGCGAGTCCGCGGGCGAGGCGGGGTACGACTTCTACGTCGGCCTCGGCGGCGGCAGTTGCATGGACACCGCGAAGGTGGCGCGCGCGGTCATCGCCAACGGCGGGTCACCCCTCGACTACATCGCCGAACCGACCGGCGACGGGAAGGCGCTGACGGAGTCCGGCGACCCCCTCGTACTGATGCCGACGACGGCCGGCACGGGCGCGGAGGTTTCGCCCGTCGCCATCCTCTCGGTCCCCGAGAAGGAGATAAAGGAGGGCATCTCCAGCAACCACGTGCGCGCCGACGCCGCCGTCCTCGACCCGACGCTCACGACGACGCTCCCGCCGGACCTCACCGCCAAGACGGCGATGGACGCCCTCGGGCACGCCATCGAAGGGTACACGACGCACGAGTACGACTCGCTCCTGCGACCGACGGACCCGGCGGACCGACCCGTCTACGCCGGGCGGACGCCCCTGACGGAGATGTTCTCCGAGAAGGCCATCGACCTGCTGTCGAACAACGTCCGGGCGGCGGTCCACAACGGCGACGACCTGGAGGCGCGCGAGAACATGCTGCAGGGGGCGCTGTTCGGTGCAATCGCGGGGCTGACCGCCGGCGCGAGCCTTTGCCACGCGATGGCGTACCCGGTCGGCAATCGCTACCACACGAAGCACGGCGAGACCATCGCCGTCCTCACGCCCGCCAGTACCATCGACTACAACGCCGCGAGCGACCCCGGCCGATTCGCCGACGTGGCGGAGATGTTCGGCGTCGACACGACCGGCATGACCGACAGGGAGGCCGCGGACGCCCTCAAATCGCAGTACGTCCAGCTTCAACAGGACCTGAACGTCCTGCCGAGCGGACTCGCCGAACTCGCCGACATCACCGAGGAGGACGTCGATTGGCTTGCCAGACAGACCGTCGAGACGCAGCAGCGACTACTCCGGTGTAACCCGCGTCCGGTGACCGAGGACGACGTGCGCGACATCTTCCTCGACGCACTCCACAACTGGGAGGACTGAGGCGTCGCCGAGGGGGCGTCACCGCGGAGCCACCGCCGGCGACTCTCGGCCGTCGACGAATATGCCTGCAGCAGGCACTTCAGTGCTCGACACCGACGAACGCGTATGACGGACGACTGTCCGAACTGCGGCGCGCCGTTCAGCGACCGAATCACCGTCGAGACGGGCGACCGCTACGAGAACGCGTTCGGACCGCCGCCCGCCAGCCTGTTCAACACCTACGCGCGCATCTGCCCGGACCCCGATGCGGCCAAGCGGGCGGCTCGTGACCCGAACGTCGGCATCGACGTGTACCTGCATCGACACGGCGACCTTCAGCCCGGGTCCGGACTGAGCACCTGACGAGGTGGCCGTCGCTCGGCGGCCGGGTCAGAGTATCGCTCGGTCCTCCGCGGACTTCCGCGACTCGTCCACCACCGCGGTGAGCGTCTCGTACGGGACGAACGCGACGAACTCGCCGTCCTCGTGCAGTTCGATGCCGTGGTCGGTGTGCTGGTAGTCGTCGCACTCGATGCTCCCCGTCTGTATCAGCACGCGGTACATGTTCGAACGTAGCGACTCCTTCGCTTGTGAGTCTTACGCGCGGTGGAGGCGACGCCCCGACACTCGGGGAGGAGGGTCGGGCCGTCAGGCGGCGAACGCCTCCTCGCGGACGAACTTCCCGGCGAGAGCGACGAGAGCGACGCCGAGGACGACGGCGAACGCGAGGACGGCGCCCGACAGCGACCCGACGCCGCCGGCGACCTGTTCGCGGACGAAGTTCGCCGCCAGCGTCCCCGAGACGAGGAGGATGCCGACGCCGGCGACGTTCGCGAGCGTCGAGTTCGGCCGAGACACCGCCTCGGAGTTCAGGAGGTAGAGGACGACGCCGATGGCGAACGGCGTGCCCACCGTCCCGAGGGCGAGGACGAGGACGAGTTGGCCGAGCACCTCGCCGCCGACGAACGCGCCGGGTGCCGACAGGAGAGCGAACGCGGCCAGGAGCGCCCGATAGCGGCCGTCCTCCACCGTCGTCCCCCAGCCGAGTTTGTCGGCGACGACGAACGGCGGGACGACGGTGTTGCCGCCGAGCGTCGACACCGCCGCGCCGCCCAGACCGAGGAGGAACAACCACCGCGCGCTCTCGCCGGCGACGGGGCCGAGCGCCTGCGCCGCGCCGACAGTCGTCAGGCCGGGGTCGGTGAGGACGCTCGCGGCGACGAGGAAGATGGCGACGCTGTAGACGCCGAACGCGACGAGCATCGAGGCGACGACGCGAAGGTTGCCAGCCCGTAGTCCGACTCCGTCCACCCGCGGGCCTGCATCGTGTACGAGTGCATCGTGACGAGCGTGATGTGGACGGCGCCGCCGAGGATGCCCGCGGCGACGAGAGCGCTCCCGGACGGGAGCGTCGGGACGAGTCCGCCGACGGCCGCCCCGGCGCGACGGGGACCACGAGCGACGAGGCGACGAACGCGACGACGACGGCGGCGACGAGCAGTTTCGCCGCCCACTCCAGCAACCGGTACCCCCGCCCCGCCAGTCCGACGAGGAGAATCACGGCCCACGCGACGCCCCACACCCGCGCGTCGACGCCCGTCATCGTCGCCGAGACGGTGGCGACGGTCTTCATGATGACCAGTTGCGCGACGCCGGCGGCGACGACGACGTCGGCGACGAGCACCCACGCCCACGACTCGCCGAGGTTCGACTCCACGACGCTCACGATGCCGTCGCCCGAGAGCAGACCCAGGCGCATCGCGAGGTACTGGGCCACCGTCCCTGCGACGGCGGAGAGTACCACCACCCACAGGAGCGAGTAGCCGAACCCCGCGCCGGCGGTTATCAGACTCGCCATCGTCGCCGGCCCGGCGGCGATGGCGCCCGCCACCCACGAAGGCCCCATCTCGTCGACGTACTCTCTGACCGTGCCGCGACTCACGGCGGTGAGGTCGGTCGTTTGTTGGCCCATATATGGGTAATATCACCAACTAATAAAAAAAGCCTGTTCCTCAGCTCTCCGCGGTTCCCGGCCGCCCGAGCAGGGCGTACACCTCGTAGACGAAGACGCAGAACACGCCGACGAGGCTCCCCCAGAGGAGCACCCCGAACGCCGTCGGGCCGAGTACGGCCATCAGTCGCGCACCTCCTCGGCGTCGGCCGTCTCCGACTCCCCGCGGCCGTCGCCGACGCGCCCGCTACCGCCGGCGCGTCCGCCACCACCGACGCGTCCGCCGTCGGCCACGGGTTCGTCGAGGCGGCGAATCTCCCCGGAGAGTCGGCTCAGGTCGAACTCGTCGCTCGACAGTCGGGCGGCGGTCAGCGCCAGCACCGTCGAGACGAGGAACGCGCCCGCGAACGGGAGCAGGTACGTCGGGTCCGGGGCGGGAAGCGCGCCGCCGAGGAGCGAGTCCGCCGCGCCGTGCAGTCCGAACGGGAAGGGGAAGAACGCGCTTCCCGCCGCGAGTCCGCCGAGACTGCTCGCCAGCGCGCGCCGCCGGTGAGTCGACCGGTGAACAGGCCGTAGACGAGGGGGAAGCCGACGGCGGCGCGAGCAAGTCGGCGACGAAGAACAGTCGGAGGACGCTCTGCGCGCGGAGGCTGACGGCGACGGCCCCGACGGCGACGACGACGGTCACCGCCCGCGCGCCGAGGCGGAGCGTCCGGTCGTCCGGGTCGGAGAGGAGTCGCGGCAGGTCCGCGGTGACGAGGCTCGAAAGCGCGTTGAACAGCGTGTCGGCCGTGCTCATCACGAGTGCGACGGCGAGGAGGAGGACGACGAGGACGAGGGGGTCGGCGAACGTCCCGTCCAGCAGGACGAAGAAGGCGATGCCGGCGTTGTAATCGGCGCTCCCGAGTCGCGTCACCACGTCGGCGCCGCCGACGGCGACGATGCCGAGCAGCGTCGCCAACACGAGGACGAGCCCGTTCGCCACCGTCGCGGTGCGGAAGCCGCGTTCGACCACGCCCGAGTCGGTCGCCGCGTAGATGCGCTGCCACCACGTCTGGTTGACCAGTTCCGCGCCGAGGACGGCGAAGACGAGCGCGACTCCGAACCTGAGTCCGGGGACGAACCCGGGGTCCAGGAGCGTCGGGTTCGCCGCGACGACGCCCTCGTGAATCGCGCCGGTGCCGCCGAGCGTCAGCACCACCGCGCCGACGCTGAGGACGAGCAACGGCAGTATCACTACCGTCTGCACGGTGTCGGTGAAGATGCTCGCGCGGAGGCCGCCGTACCCGGTGTAGAGGAGGACGAACCCGCCGACGAGCAGCGCCGTCTGCCACTGCGGCACGCCGGCGACGTAGTTCAGTGCCAACGAGATACCCGTCAACTCGGCGGCGAGGAAGACGAACATGTAGAGGACGCTGACGACGATGACGAACGCGTACATCGCCCCGCCGTAGCGGGCGTAGGCGTACTCCGTCAGCGAGTGCCCCTCGGGAATCAGCGCTCGAATCCGCGGGCCGAGTCGCGAGTACGCGAGCATCGGAACCGCCTCGCCGACACCGTAGCCGACGACGGCCGCGATGCCGTACAGCGCGCCGGCCTCGGGTGCCGAGAGGAGTATCCACACGCCCATCACCGAGGCGACGAGCGTCGCGCTCAACTGCCCCTCGCCCGTCTCGTTCCGGGCGGTGATGAGGTCCTCCACGGAGTCGACCCTCCCCCGCGAGAACCAGACGCCCAGACCGGTGAAGACGGCGAGCGTGGCGACGGTGAGCGCGAGTGCGACCCCCGAACTCACCATCGGGGCTCACCCTCCGACGAGTCGTCCGTCTCCCCGGTCGGTCGCGCGTCGCCGGCGTCGTACGCCGCGTCGAAGAACGCGACTTCCAGCGACGCCGTCCGCCGGAACAGGCGGTCGAGACGCCGCTTGCGGCGGGGCGACGCGGCGGCGCCCTCGCGGTCCAGTTCCTCGCGGAGCCACCCCACGACGCCCGGAACTCCTCGACGGCGTGCAGTCGTATCCACTCGTCGAGGTAGAACCGCGACGGCGACGCGTCGGCGACGGCCGTCGCCCACTCCCGGTACATCCACTCGGCGGGGACGAGGACGGCCAGCGTCTCGGCGTACCCGCCCTCTCGCGCCGCGCGTTCGAGCAGGTCCTCCATCGCCAGCGTGACGGGCGTCCGCGCGGGGTCCTCGTACGTCTCCGGCGGGACGCCCAAGGCGTCGAACGAGCGCTCGAAGTAGTCGTTCTCCTCGGCCGTCAGCGTCCCGAGGAAGTCGGCGAGTCGCGCCTTCGAGGCCATCGTCGGCGCGTCGCCGACGGCGTGGCCGACGAGTCCGACCAGCGTCTCCAGAAAGGCGTAGTCCTGCACGAGATAGCGCCGGAACGCGTCGTCGTCGAGTTCGTCTCGGCCCAGTTCGCGCGTGAACCGATGTGTCGTCGCTGCCGACCAGTCGGGTTCGGCGCGTTCGCGGAGCCAGTCGGTGAACCGAGGCGCTTCGGCCGTCTCGGCGTACGCCTCGAACGTCTCCGGAACCGGGGCGGGCGCGTCGCTCTCGTCGGCCGGGCCGCCGTTCGACGACGGAGCGTCGCCCGACGACGCGCTCTCGTCGCGGGAGGCGTCGTCGCCGGTCATAGCTCCCAGTCCTCCTGCCGCCACGCGGCGTCCCAGAACCTGTACTCGTACCGGGCGGAGGTGTAGAACAGGTCGCGGAAGCGGTCCCGCGCCTCCTCGCCCGCGTCGGCGGCCACCTCGTCCATCAACTCCTTGCACCAGGTCGTCAGTTCGGTGAACTCCTCGCCCGAGTACGTCCGTATCCACTCGGCGTACCGGTCGTCGTCCGGCATCCCGTCCGCGGCCAGTCGCAGACCCGTCTCGTTGAACCCCCACATGCACGGGAGGAGGACGGCCACGAGGTCACCGAACGTCCCCGTCGCGGCGACGCGGACGAGGAAGTCCGTGTAGGCCCGCGTCGTCGGCGACGCCGTCGTCGCCTCCAACTCCGACTCGGTGATGCCGAACTCCGCGGCGTACGCGCGGTGGAGGTCCATCTCGGTGTCGATAGTCGAGTCCAACAGGTCCGCGAACGTCCCCATCGTCTCCAGGTCCGGCGCCGTCGCCGCGCCGTAGGCGAACACCCGAGCGTAGTCCACGAGGTAGACGTAGTCCTGCTTGACCCAGTACTCGAACGGTCCTGTGTCGAGGCTCCCGTCGCCCAACTGCCGGACCATCGGGTGGTCGAGGATGGCGTCCCACACGGGGTCGGCCACGGGCGCGAGTTCGTCGGTGAACGTCATACCGGTCCGTACCGACTCGGAGGTAATATACCTTAGTAATACCACTCGATTGTTGGAGGTTCACTCCGCCCTCTTCGGGTTCCGAGCGGGGTCGTCCGCGGCGTCGCCGTCTCCGCTCGTTCGCGGTTCGGTTCGCCGGTAGAGCGTACGTTACTCAGACTGACAGTACGGACTACGATTACATCTCAATCCGCGTAACGACTCCGAGATGCGACGCGACGGGAGAGGTGTTCTGCGAGACGTCCGTGGAAGGGGAAAAAGGGCTGAAAAGCGGGAATCCGTCCGAGGCCGAACGCGAGAGATGGGCTCTTCCGGCCACTTCGACTCTGAAATTTGAAACTACTGTCTAACTGATTCGGTGTCCCGTCCGGCGGCGGCGGCGCGCTCGGCCACCCCGCTTCGGGCGTCGATTCGGTCACCGTTCGCGAACGCGGTGCGTGCGGTCGCTTCGGCAGTCCACGAGACGCAGTCGAACGCGGACCGAGACGAAGCGTGAAGATGCTCCGACGCCACGAGGGCGTATGCACGACGGAGACACGTCGGCGCGGACGGGTGGTCGGTAGTGCGGTTCGGGGCGTCGCTCGATCTTCGATTCACCGAGTCGGTCACCGAGTTCGTCGAGTTCCTCACCGACCTCGGCCTCGACCACGTCGAACTGCGGCAGGGCTACCTCGACGTCGACCCCGAGGCGCCCTCGCCGCGGGAACTCGCGGAACTCGCCGATTCGACGGGCGTCACGTACACGTTCCACGCGCCGTTCCGCGCCGCGAACCTCGGGAACCTCAACGAACCGCTCCGCCGCGCGGCCGCCGAGGGCGTCAGGCGAACCCTCGACGCGGCCGTCGCCGCGGGGGGCCGGCGCCGTCGTCGTCCACGGCGGGTCCGTTCCGCGGCGCTACCCGGACCACGTCCGCCGACACTCCCGGCGGCAGGCCGTCCGGTCGCTCCGCGAGTGCGCGCGCCACGCCGACGACGTCGGGATGCCCCTCTGCATCGAGAACCAGCGCCGGAAGGCGGCGCACCTGCGGAACACGGAGACGCCGGCGCGACTGGCGTCCTTCCTCGACGAGATAGACGTCGACTCGGACTATCTGGGCGTGACGCTCGACGTCGGCCATGCGAAGGTGACGGGCGTCGCCGTCGAGGAGTTCGTCGAGGCGTTCGGCGACCGGATTCGCGTCGCCCACCTGCACGACAACGACGGCTCCGGCGACCACCACGACCCCCTCCCCGAGTACGAACGGGTCGCAGAGCGCATCGGCGCCGAGTACAACGTGCTCGAGATGAAGTCGCTCGCCGACGTCGAGCGATGCGTCGCGGGGTGAGACAGCGTGTCGCCGACCGGTAACCCCCCGCGAATCGGCATCACTTGCCCGGACGACCACCCGGTGTTCTCGGTGGTCGGCGAGCGCCTGCGGGAGCGGGGACACCGCGTCACCAACTACGACCCGAACGCGTCGATAGCCCCCGACGAACTCGAACGACTCGCGCTGTTCGTCACCAAGCAGACGCGTCCGGCGTCGGTCCGCGCGCTCCTCGCGGCCGAACGACTCGGCGTCCCGACGTGGAACAGCGCCACCGGCGTCGTCGCCTGCGTCTCGCGGTTCTCGCAGCTGTGCCTCCTCTCGGGCGTCGGCTTCGCCGTCCCGACAGCGTCGCGGACGAGGCCCGACGCGACTACGTCGCCAAGGCGCTCTACCACTGGGACATGTCCCCCGAGGTGAACGGCGAGGGCGACGTGTACGAGGAACTCCTCTCCGCGGACCCGGTCGACTACAAGTACTACGTCGTCCACGACGGGTCGACGTACCGCACGGTGGTGCTGCGCGTCACCTCGAAGCTGTGGGGGCAAAAGCGCATCCTCGGGGCGGTCGACCCGGTGCCCGACCACGCGGACCGAATCACCTCGCTCATGGACCGACTCGACATGCGCGCCATCGGCGTCGACCTGGTTCGGACGGACGACCGCTGGTACGCCGTCGACCTCAACCCGTGCCCGAGTTTCGTCCGGACGGGCCTCGAAGGCGCTCTCGTCGACTCCATCGAGTCCGCCCTCCCCGAGTGACCCCGTCGGGAGGACGGACCGGCAGGCAGAGCGCTCGCTCACTCCCCCGGCGCGAACCCGAACGGCTTCCCACGCGCGTGACTCTCGACGAGGAGGACGTACATCGCCTGACTCCACTGGAGGTTCGAGTTCCAGCGCACCCTGCCGTCGCCGTCGACGCGTTCGGGGAGCAACCCGGCGGCGGTCCGCCACGCCCGACTGTCGTCGAACACGTAGTCGGCGACGCGTCCTCGTCCACGCCCGACTGCCAGCGGATCACGTCCGCGTACGCCTCGCAGACGGCCACCCGCCGTCCTCGTCCCTCCCCGTCGGCGTGTAGTCGTCGCCGGGGTAGCGTCCGACGCAGGGGTTCCGGCTGGCACGCCACCGTGCGTCGTCCGCGTGCGAGACGGTCGACCGCATCGACTCGCTGTCGGCGTCGACGACGTTCCACGGCCAGTACGCCATGAACGCCGCCGCGTCGGGGCGTCGGTCGGCGGCCGGGGACTCGGTCGTCTCCGGGTCGTCGGCGGTGACGTAGTGGTCGCCAAGGAGCGCGTCCCGTTTGAAACAGTGCGCCTCGAAGTTCGACGCCCACGTGGATGCCCTGTCGCGACAGCGCGCGGCGTACTCGTCGTCGCCCGCCGCCTCGGCCAACTCGGCCATCGACCGCAGTCCGGCGATGGCCGCCGCGCTCCCCTCCGTGGAGTGGCCCCACACTTCCTCCCACGGGTCCTGGTGCTTGCGGGGGAACTCCTCGCCCCACCCGAGGAGGAAGTCGGCGGCGAGGCGACTCGTCCGATAGTACGCGTCGAGGACGGAGTCGTCGCCCGTCTGCCGCCAGCAGAGCCAGTGCGCGTATATCGGCCCGCCGACCTGGTCGAGTTGCAGTTCGACCCAGTGAGGGTCGAGGTTGCCGTAGTAGTTCTGCCACCACGTCCCCCGGCGCTCGATGCCGCGCCTGTCGGTCACGTCGTCGGTTATCTGCGCGTGCGAGAGCCAATCGAGCGCTTCGAGGGCCTCGACGACGGCCCCGGCCGAGAGGAACGCCTGGATGTCGGCGACGAGGTCGCGCGGCCAGACGAACCGGTAGGCGAACTCCTTCGGCTTGAACGCGCCGGCGATGATGCCGCCGCGCCGGTCCTGCGCGCACTTCATGCTCGTCAGCGACATCTCGTACATCGCCGTCGCGTAGGCGTCGTCGACGGGACTCTGCGCGTTGTTCTCGTGCCAACTCTCCCAGACGGCGGCGAACGTGGACCGCTCCGCGTGGTAGCCGTTCCACATGCTCGCCAACGCGTGCTCGATTGCGCTCTGCTCGCTGTGACCGAACCCGATGGCGGTCACCCAGCGCACGTCCGTGTCGTCGCCGACGGAGAGGCCGAACCCGGCGTCGACCTTTCCCTCCAGTCGGTCGTTCTCCGTTATCCGCCCCTCGTTCTCCTCGTAGATGTCCTGCCACGCGCTCTTGTCGGCCCCCGTGGTCACACCCTGTCTGCCGACCCGGTGGCCGTCGAACGTGGTCCGACCCGTCGAGGGCCGACGCTGTGCGATGGCAAGGTACCGACCGGAGTCGTGGGCGACGACGAAGTCGTAGCCGTGGTCGTGGACGACGTACGCTTCGTCGACGTCGTCTGACCCCGTCCCGTCGTGAATCCCCAGTCCGAACAGCGTGAATATCGTCCGGTTCGACGGCGCGGAGAACCGCGCGCGGTTCTGGACGAACAGCGCGGCGGTGTCGGGGGTGACGAGAACGTCCTGGTCCAGCGTCGCCGTCGTCCCGTCGTCGAACTCGAAGGCGTTGTAGAGGTGGACTTCGGGGACGCGGCTCGACTCGTAGTCGACACTGCTCTCGACGGCGTCGTTGCGGACGTCCAGCGTCTGCCCGCAGGCCTCGTCCCACAGCAACGTGTGCATGTCGTAGAACTGCTCGATGTCGAGTCTGAACGCCGACGTCTCCTCGACCAGCGCGCCGTTCCACCCTCGGTCGTCTACTTGCGCGTACTGGTTGACCGTCGCGAGCACCTCCATCCCCTCGCCGAGGGGGGCGCTGACGATGGCGTCCTTGTCGCTGGGTTGCCGGACCACGTACTCCTCGTACGACATTCGACACCACGTTGCGCGGGACCGGGGAAAAAATTGGTCGCCTCGCCGGGTGGTTCCCCGCTCCGTCGTCTTCTCCGCTTCTACCTCCGCCCGCCCTACATCGCCGCGTACGACACCGACAGTAACACGACGTTGTAGACGGCGTGCGCGGCGATGGGCACCGCGAGGTTGTCGGTGTACTCGTACAGCGCCCCGAAGACGCCGCCGACGACGGCGATGAGCGCCGCGCCCGCGACGATGGGCGCGAGCGCGCCCGTGTAGTTCGTGAGGTGCATCGACCCGAACAGGAGGCTGGACCCGACCACCGCCGGAACCGGCCCGACACGCTGGCGCAGGCGCCCCTGAATCACGCCCCGGAACAGCCACTCCTCGGCGGGTGCGACGAGCACCACCGAGAGCGCGGCCAATCCGAGCAGGAACGTCGGGTCCTCCATCCCCGCCTCGCCGATGACCGACTCGGGAACCAGTCCGAGAACCGACAGTAGCACCGAGAGGGCGACGGCCAGAATCAGCGCGACGAGCGTTCCGACGGCGACGGCGGCCACGTCGCGGACGGACGGCAGTGCGACCGAGACGCGCACGTCCCGAACCCGTGCGTACGCGTAACCGACGGCGAGAAAGCCCGCCTGTCCGACGGCCGTCGCGCCGAGCAGCACCGCGGTGGTTCGGACGTCGTAGCCCAGCGCCACCAGCGGTACGACGAACACCACGCCGGCCACCAGCGCGACGAGAAACGCCACGACGGTGAGTCCGACGACTTCGAGCGCCGGACGGGCCACATCGCGCGCGCGAACGGACAGTTCCATGTCTTTCTCGTCGCGCGACGGCGAGAAAACCGTTTGGGAGGCGGTGCGTCCTCAGTCGCGGCGGCTCACGAGGAGGGCCGCAGCGAGGAGTGCGACGACGGCGACGGGGATGCCGAAGCCGGGCGTCCCGACGGGTTGCAGCGTCTCCGTCGGGGTGGCCGTCGGCGTGTCAGTCGGGGTGTCGGTCGGCGTGTCCGTCGGGGTGTCGGTCGTCTCCGTGGGCGTCACCGTGTCGGTGGGCGTCTCGGTGTCCGTGGGGGTGTCCGTCGGCGTCGGCGTCTCGCCGTCGTCGACGATGCTCCCGTCCACGGTGAGCGTGCCCGCGGGGCCGCCCTGGACGACCACCTCGAACGTGTCGTTGACCTGCTCTTCGCTGAAGTCGAAGGTGCCGCGGAACGACCCGTTCTCGGAGACGTAGGCGACGCCGGATTTGATGAACGGCGGCCGCGTGTCGCCGCTGGACCGAATCCGGATGTCGAGGCGCGTTCCGGGGGCGACGGTCGTCTCGCCGCGGACGACCTGCCCGGTGGTCGCGGACACTTCGACGGGTTCCTCCACCTCGTGTTCGGCCTCGACGAGTTCGTACTCGGTCAGGACCGTCTCCTCGTCGTCGCCGGCGAGGTCGGAGTTCTCGGGGACGGTGAAGTTCGCCGTCAGCGAGTCGTCCTCGCCCACGCTTCGCTCCGTCGCCTCGACGTCGTCGGTGTCGACGACGACGTAGTACGTGTCGTTGTCCGCGTCTGCGACGACGTCGGCGCTCCCGTCGTCGAGGACGAACTGGTACGGGTCACGGTTCGGACCGGGGTCGTCCTGTTCGACCGAGAACAGGACCGTGCCGTCGTTCACCATGTCGAAGAACGCGTCCGTCGCGTCGTCGCCCTCGGCGGCGATTGCGCCCTCGATGCCCGACGCCTCGATTCGGTGGACCGCGAGGTCACCGTAGGCGATTTCGTCGTCCCGCGTCAGGTTGTTGTTGGCGAGAGCCTGGTACACTTCCTCGTTCTCGTCCAGACTGGTCCGCGACGGCGCGGTCCAACTCTGGACGGACGTGGTGTTGCGCTCTTCGAGGACGAGGGTGCCGACGCCCTCGGTGTCGTCCCGGTCGGACCGCTCGCCGGACTGGACTTCGAGGGGGTACTCGGAGCGTTCGAGGAGGTTGCTGACCGAGTACTCCTCGTCCACGTCGGCGCTGTCGACGTCGTCCGCGTCGTCGGCCGTGTCGAAGACGGCGTCGCGTTGGTCGTTGGAGAGTTCGCCCTCCAGACCGGTGACGGCGAACGTGTTGAACTCGAGGACGACTTCGCCGTCGCCGTCGTCGTCCACGACGGTCACGTTCGACACGAACCCGACGTCCTCGTCGCCGATGGTCAGCGTCGCCGTGTCGGTGTTGCGAATCTCTATCTCTATCTCCGCCACGTCACCGCGATCCTCGGTGAAGATGCCGTTGCCGCCGATGTCGGCGGTTCCTTCGCCCTGTTCTCTGACGACGATGTCGTCGGACTCGGTCTCGACGCCGGACTGTTCGTCGGTCACTCGCACCGTGTATTCGCCCGGTTCGAGGTCGAGGTCCGACGCGTCGAAGCTGAACTCGAACTCGGCCTGTCCGTCGAGGTTCCCGGTGATGGTCCCGTCCTCGACCACCTCGCCGTCGTCGTCGAGGAGTTCGACGGTCACCGGCCGGTTGCCGGCGTTCGCGGTGATGGTCCCCTCGATTTCGTCCTCGTCGGTGACGTTCTCGTCGTCCACGTCGACGTCGAGGCCGAGTTGGCGGAGGACGATTTCGGCGTCGTACTCGCTGCCGCCGCTTCCGACGTCCACGTCGTAGTCGTCGGTCTCGCGGTTCGCCGTCTCGAACACGTAGACGTTGCTGTTCAGCCCTGTCGACCCGGAGCGGAAGAAGTCGCCGTCCGTAATCTCGACGGGCGTCTGGTCGTCGGCGGCGACGATGGCGACGCTCGACCCGACGAACGCCGTCACGTCCCGTCGCGACGAGGAGACGGTCACGGGTGCGGTCGCGACGGTCTTGTTGCCGGTGTTCGACAGTTCGTTGCCGGAGTCGTCGGTGACGTCGTCGGTGAGGCGTATCTGGATGTCGCCGTTGTTCACCTGGTCGCTGTCGACCGTCGCGACGTACCGGCCGTCGTCGTTCGAGATGTCCGAGGCGTACTCCGACAGCGTTCCCTGCGGCGCGTCGTCGATGTAGAGGCGCGCGTCGCCGAGGTTCTGGACCGGTTCGGAGAACGAAATCTCGATCTCGGTCTCGTCGTCGCCGGTGTCCTCGTCGTAGTGGACGCTCTCGAGGTACTCCGGCGCTTCCTCGTCGGGCGCGGCGGCGTCGACGGTCACGTCAACGGTGGCGGTGTTCGACGTGTTGCCGTCGTCGTCGTCGACCTCGTAGGTGAACGAGTCCGTCGTCGAGTCCGTCTCGTCGCCCGTGTGGGTGTACCGGATGCTGCCGTTGTCGTAGACGGTCGTCGTCCCGTCGCTCGGTTGTGAGACGACGGTCACCGTGGAGGCGTTGAGGCTGCCGTCGGCGTCGTCGTCGTTGTCGAGGACGTCTATCACGACGCTCTCGGTGGCGTTTATCGTCACGCTGTCGTCGTTCGCCGTCGGCGCCGTGTTGGCGGCCGTCACGCCGACGGTGTCGGACTGGTACTCGCCCTCGCTATCGTCCCAGTAGGCGGCGGTGACGGTGTCGCCGTCGGTCACCTGCAGGACGTCGTCGCCGGTTGAGGAGGACGAACTGGACGTTCCGATGGTCGCCGTCGTCGACCCGCCGTTGGGGTTGATGCTCTGCGCCTCCGGCGCGAGGGCGTACTCGATTCGGACGTTGTCGGTACCCGTGGGGGGCGCGTTCTCGACGGTCACGTCGCCGGCGACCGGGTCGATTCCGGTCACGTTGTACTTCGCGCCCGTGGAGGCGTTCGAGACGTTGACCTCGTCGGTGAGTAGTCCGTCCAGGTCGTCGTCGACGATGGGGACCGTGCCGACGTTGAACGTCGTGGTCGTCCCGTCACCGTTCCGCGTGACTGTTTGGTTGAACGTGTCGTCTGTGCTGCTGAAGTAGACTATCTCCGTGCTCGTCGTCTGGTCGGAGTCGCTGACAGTGAAGTCCGCGTCGGACCCGATTTCGACGTCCGATGTCGGGCCAGAGACGGTACCGGCGGCCGCGGCGGCCGTCCCCGCGAACGCCGGTACGCCGGCGAACACGGACGTCACCACCATCACTGCCAGGAGTAGCGTGCGTAACTGAGTCGTGGTTGCTGTCATTGTTGTCTGAATATCTGCGGCGACGGGGGGCTGTCTGGAGAGTCGCTCGCGATGTCGTCGCCGCGTGGAGGGAGCATGTAAACCACGTGACGACTGCGTTAAGTAGTTTGTGTACCGGAATGATTGATTAGGAACACGCTCACCGCGTCTGACAGGGCGAGGGCTGTCGTTGCGGTCGCTCGCTCCCCGCCCCGAATCCGACTCCCGCACCCGCGGTCCGCGACTGCCTCGCCAACCGAGTCCCTCGGATCGAAACTGGCCGCCCTCGCCCCCGCGCGTCCCGGACTGCCGCCGGCTTCGGACCCTCTCGATGACCTTTCACTCTCGACGCTGCCGACGCACACTGCTCCCCCTTCGTGCGGCCGGCACGGGCCGAACGCGGGCGATTAACGAGCTCGTAACCCTCGGAACGAGGAGTTATTACCTCGCTAATTGGTCGCCACGCGGTCGTCGCCGGCGACCCAGCGCTCGTGAGGTGGTGAGTACGCACGGTGAGACGGACGCCCACTCGTCCGGCCCAGATACTTTACAACGCGTGGTAGGTGGCGTAAATTAACGTCTTGAGACGGTCGCGGCATGGATCCGAACGAGAGACGCTGTGCACGGTCTCCGCCACTGCCCCGGCGAACTCTGGACGCCCCGTCGGCGTCCGCAGCGACCGTGAACACGACGTACACGACTGCACCGTCTGCGACACCCGGTTCGACGCGGACGAGACGACGTGCCCGTCCTGCGGGAACCGAATCTTCCGCACGAAGACGGTCGTCCCCAACGCGGCGCTGAACCTCCTGTTAGTTCTGGTGCTGTCGGGACTCGGCGTCGTCTACAACCTCCTCACGGGCCGGATTCCGAAGGACGCGCCGAAGAATCGATGAGGTTCGAGTGGTGCGGCCGGGTGCGGCGTCGAACGGAACCCGCGTCCGTCGGCTACAAGGTTTTAGCCGTACAGCCGTAGCGGTGTAACAGTCGTCGCGATAGCGCGCCGCGCGTGCTCGAACGCGGAGTCGCGTTCGGGTCTGCGTGGAACCGCCGGGGTTCGGCTCAGGCGTCCGCGTGGTCGCGTTCGACCAGCGTCGCCGTCCTCTCGCCCTCGACGGGCGAGTCGTCAGTCGAGTACGCCAGCGCCAACTCCTTCTCCTCGAACTCCTCGCGGAACTCGTCCCACGAGATTCGTTTGAGGTCCTCGTCGTCGTCGCGGAAGCCGACACGCAGGAGTCCTTCGTCGCCCTGCCCCTCTGACTTCGAGGCGTGCGCCGGGTAGCCACTGCGGTCGTCCACGACGCTCTGGGCCTCCCACGCGTCGGTCGTGTGTTCGGTGGCCGATTCGCCGGTCGCGTCGCTGTCTGCGTCGTCTGCCATCGTCGTCAACGACCCGGGCCGAGCGTATAGAAGCAACGGCAGATTTTCCCGCGTGGCGGCCGGCCGGCGGTTGCGACACCGGCGGTTCCGCGGCCGTCGTCCCCCGTGCGAGTCCGGTAAAGCTTACAATCATTTACGTCCGAAATTCTTTCGGAACGGATTTCGAGTGCGCCGAGTCGGTTCCGCGCTCGGCCGACGCAGTCTCCGACTCTCGTGGTAGAGGACCCTCTGAGGCCCTCTCGCTCACTCGACGCGACGCTGACGCATCACGTCTCTGTCGGTCCGACCCGTCGGGAGTGAGTCTGTCCGACTCCTCCGAGCGAGGTGACAGGGAGCGAGTTAGCGGCGTTCACGCGACGAAACCACTCGAAGGCGAGGTGCGCCGACGTTCGTTTTCGGAAAAGCTCTCCGACGATAAAACATTGGCAGTTGTACGCGTCGCCGGTTACAGACTGCTCCAGCGACTGGGCGACGCCGAAGCCGACGGACCGATGCCCGTCGGTGTGGACGACCCGCCCACGTCATCCGGGCGGTGACGGGATGAACGGCGTCGTCGACCCGGCCGCCGTGGCGGTGGACGCACAGGAGAAGTGAGCCGAGAGTGCGGAACGACGGGGACGGCCGTCGCTACGTCTGCCCCGCGCGGTCACCCTCGAACGCGTCGAGCCACGACCTGACCGTCTCGCTGAGGACGCCGGCCGTGCTTCCGAGGTGGAGGAGTTGGTAGCCCGTCTCGGCCTTCTCGTTCACGTCGTCCATCCCGAACCCGAGTCCGCCGAGCGGGACGTCCGCCTCGACGGCGGCCGATCGGACGCGTTCGACGGCCTCCTGCACCTCCGGGTGGTCTATCTCGCCGGGGTGTCCGAGCGACACCGAGAGGTCGAACGGTCCGACGAAGACGAACCCCAACTCAGGGACGGACAGAATCTCCTCGACGTTCTCGACGGCCGCCGCCGTCTCTATCGTGGTCCCGACCAGCGTCTCTCTGTCCTCGGTGGCGAGGTAGTCGTCGGCGAGTCCCCACCGGCGGGCGCGCGGGGCCGCCAGTCCCCGTTCCCCGGGGCCGCCCTCGTACCGGAACCGCGCCGCCTCGACGGCCGCCCGCACCGTCTCCGCCTCCCGCACGCGCGGGAGGAACACGTTCCGAACGCCGGTGTCCAGCGCCTTCCGAACCGTCGCGGGCGCGTGTCCGGCACCCGGACCAGCAGTTCCGTGTCGGTTCGCTCGGCCGCCCGGAGCAACTCTTCTATCGCCGGCGCGTGGTCGGGCGAGGGGCCGCCGTGCTCGAGGTCGATCCAGACGAAGTCCGCGCCGAGTTCGCCGTACAACTCCACCAGCGTCGGACTGTACGCGTTCTCGAGGACGCCGAGTGCGACGCCGCCGCTCTCGAAAGCCGCCCGCAGGCCGTTCGTCGACTGCGTGTCTGTCATATCCCACATGTGACACTCCCCGTCGACATAACGCTGTCTGTGTCGACGGCGGACAGTCAGTCGCTGGCGAGTGTGTCGGCGGTTCGGCCCGCCGTTTCGCGAAGGTCGAGTCCAAACGGCCGCCGAAAGCGAACAGCGATAGTAGTGTAATGTCCGGAACCGTTGGACTGTCCGCGGCACTCACTCGTGGGCGAGGTTGACCTCGATGACGTTGGCCGCCTGTTTCACCGTGTCGATGATCTCTCGTTCGCGTTCGGCCGACGTGAGGCGGTTGATGGGCGCGGTGATGCTGATGGCGGCCTCCCGTCGGTCACCGGTGTCCACCGGGACGCCGACGCATCCGGTTCCGTCCACTCGTTCCTCCTTGTCGTAGGCGACGCCCTCGGACCGAATCGCCGCCAGTTCCTCGAACAGCGTCTCGCGGTCCGTGATGGTGTGCTCCGTCTCGCCGGGCAGGCCGCGTCGGTCGAGAATCTCTTCGACCCGGTCGTCCGAGAGACTCGACAGCAACGCCTTGCCGATGGCCGTCTGGTGGAGGTACACGCGCTTGCCCAGACTCGTGTCCAGGTTCACCGCTCGGTCGCCGCTCGTGGTGTGGATGTAGATTCCGTACCCGCGTTCCTCTATCATCAGGTTCGCCAACTCGCCGGTCTCGACGGCCATCCGTCGCACTTCGGGCTTCGCCACGTCGTAGATGCCGTCGTATCGCTGAGCGATGCCCCCCAACTCCAGACAGCGCAGGCCGACGAGGTACTCGCCGTCGCGGAAGACGACGAATCCGCCGTTCTCCAGCGTGTTGAGGTGCTTGTATATCGTGCTCTTGGCGAAGTCGAGTTCCTCGGCCAGTTCGGCCAGGGTGGCACGGCCGCCGAGGGACTCGATACCCGACAGCACCGACAGCGACGTCTCGGTCGCCCGCACCGACGCCGTTTTCGCGTTTCTCATTGAGAAACGGATACCGCTCCCTGCGGATTAAAATTACCGTCGGCACCCGCCCTCGCCTCCGCCCCCGGCCGCGTCTGTCGTCCGTTTCGACCGCTCGGTCGAGCCGACGTTCTGTCGGTTGCCCCCGTCGGCCGTTCGCAAAGACGAAATATAACCCAAGACAGACACGAACGCGGCCGGTCGGCGTCGACGCTTCCGAACGCGAAGCGGTGGGCACGATTGTCGTCCGTCTCGCCACAGCAGTCCCGTTCGAGGGGGGAATCGTCGGGGGTTCCCCCGACACGTCGCTCCGCCACCGCGACCGTCACCGAGAGTCCTGTTTCCCCACTTCGAACGGTACAGAGAAGTGATGTTTCGGTGCTTCGGCAACGTCCACGAACATTTTGCCACAATACGTTCGATTAAATATCTCGGACGTGGCCTTCCGTACGTCACATGAGCGTCAAGCGTCACTACGAGCGCGAGTTCGTCCGAACGTTCTTCACCTCTCCGACGGCGGTGGAGGGCGAAGACGACTCCGCGAAGATGCTGCGAAGCGCGGCCCAACTCTCCGGGATGCAGGCGCCGGACGTGTGGGTGCCGGACAACGAGGACGCGACGGCTCCGTCGATGCGCGACGAGGGCGTCGAGAACATCATCGAAGTCGTGTCCGAACACGGTGCGGACTTCCCCGGCGAGATTCATCCGCGCATCGTCTGGCACCGGGACTCCCCGGGCACACGGTATCAGGGCTTCCAGCACATGCTGGAGATTGCCGACCCGGACAACGGCGCCGTCGACCACATCGACGGGTTCGTCGTGCCCGAAGTCGGCGACATCGACGACTGGAAGAAGGCCGACGAGTTCATCACCATCGTGGAGAACGAGCACGGCCTCGAAGAGGGCAGCCTGTCGATGTCGGTCATCGTCGAGAGCGGCGAGGCCGAGTTGGCGATGGGCGACCTGCGGGCTGAGATGGGCAGGCCCGCCAACAACCTCGAACGCATGTTCCTCCTCGTCGACGGCGAAGTCGACTACACGAAGGACATGCGAGCCATGACGCCGACGGGCGAACTGCCGCCGTGGCCGGAACTCCGTCACAACACCTCCCGCGGTGCGAGCGCTGCCGGCCTCGTCGCGGTGGACGGCCCGTACGACGACATCCGCGACGTGGAGGGATACAACGAGCGGATGGTCGAGAACCAGGCGAAAGGGATGCTCGGCATCTGGTCGCTGACGCCCGGACAGGTCGTCGAGGCGAACAAGTCCCCCCTGCCGCCGAAGACGGGCAGTTGGCTGCTGGAGGTCGGCGACCGAGAGATAGAACTCGACGCCGAGGACGGCAAGCAGGTGTACCGCGGCGACGACGTGGGACTGGAGTCGACCGACGACGGCTACGTCCTGCGCGTCGGCGGCGAGGAACACGAACTCGACGAGGACGAACTCCGGCAGGAACTGCTCGACATGACCGCCTACGTCCCCAGCATGGACGACATCGTGGACTCGATGGAGGAGTTCGAAGCCGCGAAAGAGGCGGGCAAGGGCGCCATCGCGATGACTCAGTCCGCGACGCTCGTCGTCGACGGCGTCGAAGTCGAACTCCAGAAGGACCGGATGTGGGACGAGGCCACCTATCAGGCCGCGCAGACGCCGATTACGCTGTTCCAGGACGTCTACGAACACCGACCGGACCAGCACGAGGAACTCGAGGAGATGTACGGGTCGGACATCGTCGAACGCGCCACGGACGTCGGTAACTGACGGCCCGACGCGGCGCGAATCGATTCGCTCTCGGCGGTTCTCGCCGCCGGCGCTTCACTCCTCCAGCGGTTCGATGAGTTCGACGGAGTGACCGTCGGGGTCCGCGACGAACGCCGTGTACGCGCCGGCTTCCGGTTGCGGTCCCGGTTCCTTCTCGACGCCGTAGTGGTCGATGCGTTCCACCGTCTCGTCCACGTCCTCGACGCCGAGAGCGAGGTGGTCCCAGCCGGTTCCCATCTCGAACTCCGTCTCCCCGTCCGTCTCGGAGAGTTGGAGTTCCACGCCGTCGTCGTCGCTGACGTAGTAGTTCGTCGTCTCGCCGTCGGGGGTGGTGAACTGCCACGACTCGGTGAAGCCGAACTGTTCGTAGAACGCGATGGACTCCGCGGCGTCCGCCACGTTCAGGCACACGTGCAGTACTGACACACTGGGCATGTCTGGTTCTGAACTGCCCGGGTCAAATACGTGTGGGTCTCGGCGGTGGGTCGGTTCCGTGCCGTGCTGTGTCGTGACGTACCGTGCCGCGCTCGCGACGGCCTCCGAACCCGCGGTAACTGGTTACGTGTAGCATAGGACTTAACTATTGTCGATGATAGATTTCGACATGGCGATCGAAGACAGGGACGCCACCTGGTCGGCCGGCGAACTCGGCCACGACCGTCCCGACGTGGCGGAGTACCGCGACTTGGCGAGTGACCTCCGCGCCCGCGTCGACGGGGGCGTCGAATTCGACGAGTACGCGCAGGTGTTGTACTCGACCGACGGGAGCATCTACAGCGCGAAGCCCGCGGGCGTGGTGTATCCCACCGACACCGAGGACGTGCGGGCGGCCGTCGAGGTGGCGACGCGGCACGAGGTACCGATACTCCCGCGCGGGACGGGGTCGTCGCTGGCGGGCCAGACCGTCGGTCCGGGCTGCGTCGTCCTCGACGTGTCTCGGCACATGGACGACGTGGTGGAGGTGCGACCCGAGGAGAAGCGCGTCCGCATCCAACCGGGCGTCGTGCAGGACGACCTGGACGCCGTCCTCTCGGAGTACGGGCTGAAGTTCGCCCCCGACCCGGCCTCCTCGAACCGCGCGACGGTCGGCGGCGGCATCGGCAACAACTCCACCGGCGCTCACTCCGTCAGGTACGGCATCACGGACGCGTACACCGAAGCCGTCACCGCGGTCCTCTCCGACGGGTCCGTCGTCGAGGCGCGCGAAGTCGTCCTCGACTCCGAGGAGTGGGACGACATCGTCTCGAAAGACGACCGGGAGGCTCACGTCTACCGGACCGTCCGCGAGGTGGTCGAGGAGAACGAGGCCGAGATAGCCGACCGGTACCCCGACCTCAAGCGCCGGGTGTCGGGCTACAACCTCGACCGGGTGGTGTACGAGAACGACGACGGCGAGCGAGTGATGAACCTCGCGAAACTGTTCGTCGGGAGCGAGGGGTCCCTCGGCGTCATCGTCGAGGCGGAACTCTCGCTCGTGACGGTCCCCGAGGAGACGGCGCTGGCCCTCTACTGCTTCGACGACCTGGTGAAGGCGATGGAGGCCGTCCCCGTCGCCCTGGAGTACGACGTGAGCGCGGTGGAGTTGATGGACGACGAGGTGTTCCGCATGGCCGCCGAGTCGGACGGCTACGCCGAGTACGTCGAGCCGATTCCGGACGGAGCGGACGCCGCCCTGATGCTGGAGTACGACTCGGAACTCCACGACGACTTCGAGGCCGCAATCGCGGCGACGAACGAGCGATTCGTCGCCGACGGTGCGGCGTTCGACGTCGTGGAGGCGTACACCGACGCCGACCAGGCGAAACTGTGGAAACTCCGCAAGGCGGCCATCCCGTTGCTGATGAGTCTGGAGGGCGACGCGAAGCCGTACCCGTTCATCGAGGACGCGACGGTGCCGCCCGCGGAGTTGGCCGAGTACGTGCAGAAGTTCGAGGACGTGCTGGACGACCACGGCACGTCGGCGGCGTACTTCGCCCACGCGGGGTCGGGAACGCTCCACATCCGACCCATCCTCAACCTCAAGAGCGAGTCCGGCATCGAGGACCTGCACTCCATCACGGAGGACGTGACCGACCTCGTCCTCGAACACCACGGCTCGTTCTCCGGCGAACACGGCGACGGGATGGCCCGGACGGAGTTCAACCCCAAGATGTACGGCGAGGAGATCTGGCAGGCGTTCAAGGAGGTCAAGACGGCCTTCGACCCCGACTGGTGGATGCACCCCGGCAACGTCGTCTACCGCTCGGGTCCCGACGACGTCGGGCCCGACGCGGACCGCGGCGTCGGCGCGGACAACCGCGAACACCTCCGGTACGGCGCGGAGTACCAGTCTATCGCGCCGCAGACGACGCTCGACTCGACGACGAGGGCGGGTTCACCCACCTCGTCGAACTGTGTAACGGCTGTGGCACCTGCCGGCAGACCGGACACGACGTGATGTGTCCGACGTACCGCGCGTCGAACGAGGAGGTCCAGACGACTCGCGGCCGCGCCAACATGCTCCGGTCGGCCATCAGCGGTGACCTCCCCGAGGAAGAGATTCACACCGAGCGGTTTCAGGAGGAGGTGCTGGACCTCTGCGTGGGCTGTAAGGGCTGCAAGAGCGACTGCCCCACCGCGTCGACATGGCGAAGCTCAAGACCGAGGTGAAACACCAGCACCACCAGAAGGAGGGCGTCGACCTTCGCGAGCGACTGTTCGCGAACATCGACGCCGCCTCGAAATTCGGCTCGGCGCTGGCACCGCTGTCGAACTGGGCGACCGCGGTTCCGGGCGCGCGACGGGTCATGCAGACGGTGTTCGGCATCGCGCCCGAACGCGAACTGCCGCCGTTCCGGCGGGAGACGCTCCGGGACTGGTTCGCCGAACGCGGCGGCTCGACCGTCGAACGTGCGACCGCAGACCGCCGAGTCGTGCTGTTCCCCGACACGTACACGAACTACTCGTACCCAGCGGCCGGGAAGGCGGCCGTCGAAGCCCTCGAAGCGGCGGGCGTCCACGTCGTCGTCCCCGGCGACACCGTCCCGTCGGGCCGCGCCGCCTACTCGACGGGGATGCTGGACCTCGCCGCCGACCGGGCGCGGACGAACACCGACCGACTCGCCGGCCCCGTCGCCGCCGGGTGGGACGTCGTGTTCGTCGAACCCTCCGACGCCGTGATGTTCCAGGACGAGTACCTCGACCTGCTCGACGGTCCCGAGGTCGAACGCGTCGCCGACAGCGCGTACGGCGTGCTGGAGTACCTCGACGCGTTCCGACTCGACGAGTCGCTCCCGATAGCCGACCGGACGCCCGGCGCGGCCGGGTCGCTGAGCTATCACGGCCACTGCAACCAGAAGGCGACCAACAAGGACCACCACGCGGTCGGCGTCCTGCGCCGCGTCGGCTACGAGGTGGACCCGTTAGATTCGACCTGCTGCGGCATGGCCGGCAGTTTCGGGTACCACGACGAACACTACGACCTGTCGAAGACCATCGGCCGTCTGCTGTTCGACGAAGTCGACGAGAGCGACGGGGAGCGAGTGGTCGCACCCGGGGGGTCGTGTCGCTCGCAACTGGGCGACCGCGATGGCGCCGACGGCATCCCGCCACACCCCGTCGAAGCGGTCGCCGACCGACTGTAGCGGCGCGCCGCCCTCGCCGGGGCGTTCCGCTCCGCGAGGGCGTCCGTGGACACGGTACGTTTCGTCCGTTAGCACCGTCCCTTCAGCCGACTTTCGCCCCCGGAGCGGACCGGCGCTGGTGAAGATACAAGCCGATGGCGACCGTACTTCCGGCCATGGCATCGACGCTAGCCGACCAGGAGTGCGAGGCGTGCACCTCAGAGGACGAACCGCTCACCGAAGCCGAGTACGACGACTACCTCGCCGAACTCGACGACGACGTCTGGGAAGTCGTCGACGACCACCACCTCGACGGTACGTACGCGTTCGAGGACTTCAGAGACGCCCTCGAGTTCACCTACGAGATAGGCGAACTCGCCGAGGAAGAGTGGCACCACCCCGACCTCCACCTCGAGTGGGGCGAAGTCCGCGTCGAGATGTGGACGCACAAGATAGACGGCCTCCACAAGACCGACTTCGTGATGGCGGCGCGGATGGACCGGATTCACGAGCAGTACGCGCCCGCGTGACGGGCCGGTCCGGAGCGACGTCCCCCCGGAACGGCGTCGACCCGACGACTGCGACGACTCCGACCGAATTACCGCCGACGGGTCCCGAGAGAGAGAAGACGACCGACGACGCGACCCTGACATCAGTATAAATACTTGGATTAATTGGCGGTGGACCGTCGGCAGAGTCCGTTCGCCGACTGGGACGTGGATGGACGGTTAGATACCGCCGAAATACCACATATCGGTGGACGGGTGCCGAGAGACAGCGTTCGAAATCGACGCTCACGTCGGCTTACGATGGACGATGCGAACGCGCCCGCGGTTCGCGCCCGGTCGTCGACCGTCGACGAGGGAATCGCCGCGATATTCCGCGAGAGAAGCGCTTTCACCAGCGACTCCGGTACCGCGACGCGACAGGGCCCCCGGGTTTCGTCTGTTGGCGCCGCCGTCGCTCGCCCCGTCGGCCGCCGCGACTGGATACAACTACTACTATTCGAGTAGCGGTTCGGACGGCGAGGTTCTCCCGTGGCGACGTCCGCCGAGGCGACGCCCCGCGCGCCCCTTCCCACCACGTGAGAACTCAGTTCGGGAACTATACGCTCCCCCGCCGTACCGTCGGATTGCCGCACATACACGGAGGCTTACTACTATGAGCGAACGCGTGACCGACGACGAAGCCGAACGACCGCCGACTCCCGACGACTCCGCCCCCGCGTTGGCGGCCGAAATCGTCGTCTCGCAGGGCCGCCCCGCCGAGTGTACGCTGTTCCCGCCCGATGCGGACGACTTCGAACGCATGACGACCTGGATAACGGCCAAAGAGGGCTCGTTCGTCAGTCTCGACGACGTCCGATAGTCCTCTCTCGTCGACACCCTCTCTCGTTGACACTGACTCCCTGTAGCCGTGTTAAAGTACCACACGATTCTCGGCTGGTGGTAGGTGTCGACGGACTACTTGTGACTGCGAACCGACAGTTCAAGTGTCATGCCAGTATCCAATCTCGCGGTCGAGGCCGAAACCGCGAACAGAGAGACGGCGTTGAAGGAACTCGCTCGGACGATGGCGGACGAGGAACTCGGTGACCTCGTCATCGTCGAGGACGACGAACCGGTCGGTATCGTCACGGACCGCGACATCGCCCTCGCGGTGGCTCACCACGACGACCTGACCGAACTGACCGCCGCCGACGTCATGACGTCGGACCCGGTGACGATTCACGAGGACGCCACGGCGGTGGACCTCCCGGCGACGATGGCCGACGGGGCGGTGCGACGGATTCCCGTCGTCGACGACGACGGCAAACTCGTCGGCATCGCAACGCTCGACGACGTCGTCGCGACGACGGGCGAGATGCTCGACGACGTGGCGACGGTCATCGAGGCACAGTCGCGCGAATACGAGCCGGACGACTGACGCTGCAGGTGCCCCGGACCGTCGTCACGGTCCGAACTCGCCACCCTCCGGCGCACTCTTTCACCGTCGAGAGCGACCCGCGTCGCTCATTGGTCCGTTCGTTCGACGTTCAGCGAGGCGTCTTCGTCCCCCTGGACCGCCCGCCGCCACACCATCTCGAACTCGATACTCTGCTTGGCTTCGGGTTCGCCTGCGGCCCAGTCGGACTCGCCTTCGAGTTTGAACGTGATGGGGTCGACCGGTTCGAGCGTCACCCGCCGGTTCCCGAGTTCGAGTGTCACTTCGCCGTCGTCGTCGAGTTGGTCCGCCAACTCGCGGAGGTAGGTGGCCACCTCCGCTCGCGTCCGCTGTTCTTCGGTTTCGAGTTCTCCCATGCGGGTTCGTATGCGCCACTGTCTCATAGTCGAGTCGGTGGTTCCCACCGCGTAGGAACGGCGTGGTCGCGTCGCTGCGGGACCCGCATCGGCTCTCGGTCGTCCGGACCCCGCGGCGTCGTCCGCTCTGCATCGTCAGCGGAGCGAAACGTTATGGTCCCGGCGGACCTCGCCCAGAGGCGAACACCGTGGAACCGAGTACCGTGAGCGGGACGATAGCGCGGGTCCGCGTCTCCGGTCCCCTCTGGCTCGGCGGCCTGATTTCGCTGGCGCTGTTCCTGTTCGGAGTCCAACTGCTGGGGACGGCGACGGAGGCGGCGGCAGTCCCTCTCGGACGGTTCTTCGACCGCTACGTCGCCGGCGACGTGCGAGCACTCGGCGTCAGTTGGGTGGCCACGTACGCCCTGACGAACGGTTCGGTCGTCGCCGCCCTGGCCGTCTCGCTGTTCGACGCCGGCGTCGTCACGGCGACGCAACTGTATCTGATGGTCGCCGGATCGCGACTCGGCGCGGCCGCAATCGTCGTCTTCGTCGGCGCGCTGGATTACCTGCAGAAACGCCGGTACTCGGTGGGAAAAGCCATCAGTCTGGGGCTGCTGACGTTCCTGTTGACTCACTCCGTCTACCTGCCGGCGACCCTCGTCGGCTACCTCCTGTTGCCCTGGTTTCGGACCGCGTTCGCGGACGTGGGCGGCCACCTCGAATTGACGTTCCAGCCGCTGTCGGTGCTGGAACCGGCGACCACGGCCATCGTCGACGCCGTCGGCGCCGCCCCCGGATTCGGCGTGGCCGTTCTGGTTCTGTTCGGCAGCCTGAACCTCTTCGACCGCGTCCTCAAGCGGGTCGATACCGAGTGGCTCCGTCAGCGCGTGTTCCGGCGGTTCCGTCGGCGGTGGGTCTCGCTCGGCCTCGGCGTCCTCGTCACCGGCATCACCACGAGCGTCGCCTTCTCGCTCGGCGTCATCGTCCCGCTCTACAACCGCGGCTATCTGGAACGACGGGAAGTGGTCCCCTACGTGCTCGGCGCGAACATCGGAACCCTGTTCGACACAGTCGTCGTCGCCGTCGTCCTGGAATCGCCCGAGGCAGTGGCGTTCGTCTTGGCCCTCCTCGTCGTCGGCACGGCGGTGACGCTGGTCGAGTTACTGTGGTTCTCCGTCTACTTCGACGCCATCGAGGGCTTCCACACCCGTCTCGTCGACGACCGACGAGCGCTCGCCGGCTTCCTCGTCTCGCTGGTGCTGGTTCCGGTGTCCCTCGCGTTGTTCCCCTTCTGACCCGCTGGCGAACGCCGCGCGCATCCGCGCCCGATTCCCCTCGCGCCGTCGCAGTCGGTCGCTCCGGTTCCTCTTTTGTGCTTCGGCGTCGAACGTCGACCGTGCCCGAAATCGACCGACTCCTCGTGGCGTTCGACGGGACGCCGCTCGCACGGAAGGCGCTCGAACACGCACTGGAGACGTACCCGGAGGCGGAGATAACCGCGCTCCACGTCGTCGACTACGTGGAGGAGAGCTACGGGGCCGAGGCGCTAATCGGGTCCGAGGAACTTCGAAAGCGGGCGGACGACCGCTCTGCGTCCCTGCTCGCGTCGGCGAAGGAGACTGCCGCCGACCACGGCCGAGAGATATCGACGGCGACGCGGGTCGGAAAGCCCGCCCGCCAAATCGTCGCGTACGCCGAGGAGCACGGCGTCGATACGATAGTCATCGGCAGTCACGGTCGCTCTCTCGTCGCCCGAGCGATCCTCGGGTCCGTCGCCGAGACGGTGGTCAGACGCGCGCCGACGCCCGTGGTCGTCGTCAGATAGCCACCCGACCTCCGCGTACCGACCGCGACACCACGTCGAACGCCGACGACCGACCGTCTCAGTCGCCGTTTCGGACGCCCGTCCCGTTCTTCGCGTACCAGCCCCCCACGGCGAGCACCGCGCCGAGGAGGCTCGCGAGGACGTCCGCAACCTCGAACGCCCGTCCCGGAACCCGCTCTTGAACCCGGCCGGTCACGAGGCTGTGGACGGTCGAGCCACAGACGGCGAGGACGGCGGCCTGCCGCTCGTCGAACCGCCCGCCGCGAAGCGCGTCCGCGAGTGCCACCGCGTAGACCGCGTGTGCGACCAGATGCAGGACCTTGTCCGGGCCGACCCACTTCCACTCCGGATGACGCTCCAGCGGTGAGGGGACGACCGACGCGACGAAGAGTACGACCGTCCCGACGATAGCCGCCGTCCACCGAGAGTCACGGAATCGAGACTGCATGTGTTCCCATACGTCCCCTGGCTCTTTGGTTTGCGGGATGGCCGTCCGACCGTCCGGTCACGACTGCGGGGTCCGCCGTCCGAATGGCGACCGAACCGTGCTGGCAAAGAATAATCCGCCGCTGTCCCCATCCTCGGATATGGACGAACGCGAATCGCTCGCGGCGATTTACGAGTGGCTCCCGGACGCCGGCGACGACGCCGCCGTCGTCGGCGACCTGATATTCACGGTGGACATGCTCCACCAGCAGACCGACTTTCCCGAGGGGACGACGCGGTATACCGCCGGGTGGCGCGCCGTCGGCGCTTCGCTGTCGGACGTCGCCGCGATGGGGGCCGAGGCGACGGCCGCCGTCGCCGCCTACGCGGCGCCCGAGTTCGACGGCGACGAACTGCACGCGTTCGTCCGCGGCGCGCGCGACGTCTGCGAACTGGTCGACGGCCGGTACGTCGGCGGTGACCTCGACACTCACGACGAGTTCACGGTCGCCTCCGCCGTCGTCGGCCGGACGGACGCGCCCGTCTATCGGTCCACCGCGGCGGTCGGCGACGCCGTCTGCGTGACGGGGACGCTCGGACGGACCGGAGCGGCCATCCGCGCGTTCGAGCGAGGGGCACACGACCGGGGGAACGACCTCTTCCGGTTCGAACCGCGAGTCGCCGCGGGCCGAGCGCTGGCCCCGCACGCGTCGGCCATGATGGACTCCTCCGACGGACTGGCCCGGTCGCTCCACCAGTTGGCCGAGGCCAGCGACTGCGGCTTCGCCGTCGCGTGGGACCGCGTTCCGCTCGACGACGCCGTCTTCGAGGAGTCGACGACCGACGCCGACGAACGCGAGTGCGGCCTCTACACGGGCGAGGACTTCGAACTCGTGTTCACGGTCCCTCGCGACCGACTGGAGGCCGCGCGAACGGCCTCGCCCGTTCCGGTGACCGTCGTCGGGGAGGTCACGGAGGAAGCGGTGACCATCGACGGGGAACCGCTCCCGGACCGGGGGTACACCCACGGCGACTGAGACCGTTCCGTCGCCGCGCGGACGTCGACTCGACCGTCCGTGGCGACGCCGGCCCGCCCCGTCGACAGGTGTGTGTCTATTTGACGCTCGTCCGCGTACGGGAGTGTGGAGGCCTCTCCGACCGTGACGTATACACTCGAAATCAGCGACGAACTCAGAGAGCGACTGGACGACCACCTGGAGGATGACGAGACGTACGAGGAGTTCATCACCGAACTCGTCGCGATATACGAGACCGAGGGGGTGTTCCTTCAGGAGGGCTACTCCGAATGAGTCGCCCGTCGCCGTGACGGCACCGCGGAATCCGCCGTCGCCGCGGGTTCGGACCCCCGCAGGAACCGCGACCGATTCCTGCGGACCGGGACCGAGTGTCACGTTGATGTCCCCGCGCGCCGTACCGACCGGTAGAGCGACCATGTACGACTCGATACTGGTGCCGACCGACGGGAGCGACGTCGCGCGGGCCGCGGCCGAGACAGCGGTCGAACTCGCGGGGCGGTTCGATGCCCACCTCCACGTCGTTCACGTCCTCGAACCCGGGGAGTCGTCGACGGCGGACGAAGCGGACGACGGACTCGCGCGGAGCGCAGAGCGCGCGACGTCGGCCGCCGCCGAGATAGCCACCGACGCCGGTCTCGACGTGAGCGTCGCCGCGGTCGAATCAGAGGGCCGGATTCACCGCACCATCCTCGACTACGCGACCGAACACGCTATCGATTGCATCGTGATGGGGACGTACGGCCGGACCGGCGTCGACCGGTTCGTACTCGGGAGCGTCGCCGAGCGGACGATACGCGAGTCGCCCGTGCCGGTCGTCACGGTCCACGAGGGGACGACCGTCGACCTCCCGTTCGACGCGATTCTAGTACCGACCGACGGCAGCGACTGCGCGCGGGCCGCCGCCGACCACGCCATCGAACTGGCCCGGTTGACCGGTGCGGCACTGCACACGATCCACGTCGCCGACGCGGGCGTCCTCCACGGCGGCACCGACCCCGC
The DNA here is from genome assembly GCF_009741955.1 of Halogeometricum sp. CBA1124. Taxonomy (NCBI): domain Archaea; kingdom Methanobacteriati; phylum Methanobacteriota; class Halobacteria; order Halobacteriales; family Haloferacaceae; genus Halogeometricum; species Halogeometricum sp. CBA1124. The sequence goes on from NZ_WPCD01000010.1 coordinate 45,825, forward strand.
CACCCTCCTGGAGTCGCTCGAAGACGCCGGCCAACGGGTGCTCGACGCGATAGTCGAACGCGCCACGGAGGCGGGCGTCGGGACCGTCGAGGCGTCGGTCCTGACCGGGTCGCCGCACGGGGCCATCACAGAGTACGCCGACGAGTACGGCGTCGACTGCATCGTGATGGGGACGCACGGGCAGACGGGACTCGACCAGCGGTTCCTCGGCAGCGTGACCGAACGCGTCGTCCGGACCAGCGACCTGCCCGTCTTCACGATTTCTGACGGCGGTCCCGAGGAGTGAGCCAGCGATTCGACTCGCGGGCTCGCGGTCGTAACCGTCTACCCCGCCCGCTCGGCCCCTACAGCGCGTCCTCGAACCAGTCCGCCGCCACCGCGGCGACTTCTTCGAGTTCGCCCTCGCCCTCGAACAGGTGCCCCGCGCCCTCGACGACGTGCAGGTCTCTGTCGCAGTCGAGGCGGGCGAACGCGTCGCGGTTGAGTTCCAACACCTGCGTGTCGGCACCCCCGACGACGAACAGCGTCGGCGCCCCGACGTCGTCGAGCACCTCCGACGCCATGTCGACGCGGCCGCCGCGCGAGACCACCGCGTCCACGTCGTCGCCCAGACGCGCCGCCGCCCGAAGCGCAGACGCCGCGCCCGTACTGGACCCGAAGTAGCCCACGTTCAGGTCGCGGGTATCGTCGCGGTCCCGCACCCACTCGGTGACGGCGACGAGGCGGTCCGTCAGCACCGGGATGTCGAAGCGGTTCTCGCGAAGCCGGTCCTCCTCCTCGGTCAGAAGGTCGAACAGGAGCGTTCCGAGCCCTCGCTCGCGGATGACCTCGGCGACGTAGTTGTTGCGCGGACTCTTCCTGCTCGACCCGCTCCCGTGAGCGAACACCACCAGCCCCGTCGCCCCGGGCGGGACTTCGAGCATCCCCTCCAGTTCGACGCCCTCGACCGGGATGTTGACGAGCGTCTCGCTGCGCTGCGTCATGCTGAAACCGACGCGCTCGCCGCGCTTTAGCGGTCGGGGTCGTTCCTATCGCGTGGGAACGTTCGCGCGTTTCAGGGCAGTGGGAGACGTTCACACACGAACACGCATGGCAGACCCTCGCCGATTCAGCGACCGGGCCGAGGCGGGAGCGCGACTCGGCGCGGCGCTCCGTGACCGGGGCGTCGACGCGGACGTCGTCCTCGCGATTCCCCGCGGGGGGCTCCCCCTCGGCCGCGCCGTCGCGGACGCGCTCGACGCACCGCTCGACATCGTCGTCGCACAGAAGATAGGCGCGCCGGGGAACCCCGAGTACGCCATCGGCGCCGTCGCCAGCGACGGCACCGTCTGGCGCAACGAGGAGGCGTTCTCCCGGACCGGGTCCGACGAGGACTACTTCGAACGGGAGCGCGAACGCGAGGCCGAGAACGCCCGGAGGAAGGTCGAACAGTACCGCGGCGACCGACCGGCCCCCGACCTGACGGGAAAGCGCGTGGTCGTCGTCGACGACGGCGTCGCCACGGGGTCGACCGTCAGGGCCTGTCTGCGGATGCTCGCGGACCGCGACGCCGAGCGAATCGTGCTGGCGGTGCCGGTCGGACCGCCCCGAACCGTCGACGAGTTGTCGGTGATGGCCGACGACGTCGTCTGCCTCCTGACCCCCAGCGGGTTCATGGGCGTCGGACAGTTCTACGAGCGGTTCGACCAGGTGTCCGACGAGGAGGCGATGAGCTACCTCGAACTGGACGAGTGAGCGACCGGTCGGCGTCGTCGCGTCGCGACCGCTGGCTCGACGGTCGTCTCACCCCGCGATTCGCGCGATTGCCGTCGCCTCGCGATAGTTGGCGACCGCCAAGAGGAGGTAGCCGACGGCGAGGACGACCCACTCCCGACGCGTCAGCGACCACTCGCGCGGCGACCGGACGCGCTCGAACTCCTCCCTCCAGCGGGGTCCCGACGCCTGATGCCAGACCATCACGCCGCGCGTGGCGACGACGACGGCGACTATGGCCGTAATCTCCAGCGGTCCGCTCCGCGCAACGAGGACGGACAGCGACGGGGCGATTCGCGCGCCGGTCCCCACCGCCAGCGACCCAGTCCCCCAGATTGCGCCGTACCCGGGCGCCTGAACGACGAGGAGGACGTATCCGAGCGGCGTGTTCACCGACCGGAACGTGTTGGCCGCTATCGCGACGAGCGTGACGCCGACGTTCCACGCGAAGAGACGGAGGAACTCCGACGCGACGCTGCCGGCGTAGTCGGCCGTCGCGCCCGGATTTCCGGCGCGCAGCAGTCCCTGCGGGAGGAAGGCGTAACTGCCGACCCACGCGACGGTGAACGCCGCCGCGACGACGACCCACAGCGACGCGAACCGGACGAGCACGTCGTCGTGGTTGACGTATCTGCCGACCGTCCGCGCGAATCGGGTGCCGCCGGCGACGAGATTGTCGGACACGGGTTCTCCGTCACCGAGCGTCCTCGACCGTCGCGCCGACTTCGAGCGCGAAACTGGCGGCGGACACGATGTCACCGATACCGACCGTACCCGCGGGGTCGTCGACGACGCGGTTCGGGCAGGCGACGACGGACGGGGTCGCGAGCACGCCGTCCTCGGCCGTCGCGTCGACGGCGTCCGCGAGGGACTCGACGGCCCGCTTCCCCGCCGTCGACGGCTCGTACTCCAGCCCGGTTTCGAGCGCCTCCGGGCCGTCGATGTGCCCGGTCGCGGCCTTCGTCGCGGCGTTGACGGCGGCGAATTCGAGGCCGTGTTCGACGGCCTCCGGCGGGAGGTAGTCGTCCATCACCGCGAGGTGGTAGTGCATGGCGTGCATCCGGACGCAGTCGACGCCGAGGCGGTCCCGAAGCGCAACGAGCGTTCGGTAGTGCGCGACGATGGACCGCTCCGGCGACTCGTCTTCGAGGGACGTTTCCTCGAGGGCGCCGACGGCGCCGTCGCTCTCGTCCGTCGGTTCGGCGGCGAGGTTCAGGTCCTCCCGCAGCAGGCCCAGTTCGTGCGGGTCCAGACCGACCACGTTCGCCTCCGGGAGAATCGTCTCCGTGACGCTCCGACGAAGTTCGTCGTCGTGCGTGACCGCGTACTCGACGTGGACGGGGAACTCCCGTTCGGACCGAAGTCGGCGCAGCACGTCCCGCGCGTGGCGGAGCGTCCGGTCGTAGCCCGCCTCGACGTTCTCGGGCGTCAGGTTGTGGTACCCCGCGAGGAGTGCGCCGTGGGTGCCGTCGCCCACCTGGTCGATGACCGCGTCGAGTTCGCCGGCGTGCAGGTCGAACTCCGGCGGCCGCGAGGCGGCGATGAACCGCGTGTTGCCCGTCGCTCGAACGCCGAAGAACTCCGCGCCCTCCCTGAACTCGAATATCCAGTTTATCTTCGTTCGTTCGGCTGTCGGCGCGTCGTCGAGGGAAGCGAACCGGACTTCGCCGTCCTCGACGA